>CALRCT010000001.1 GCA_943354655.1 uncultured Candidatus Saccharimonas sp.
AAATATCAAACATAAATAGTGCTATTAAAAGTGCGATAGATAATCTGCAGTCGTTCGAAGGTGAATCTATTGCAGTAAAAAAAGACAGTTCACAGGTAGATATTTCATATACAATCAGTACATATACTAAAACTGGTACTCAAACATTTATTTACGGTTTTGTTACAGATATTAGCGAAATTAAAAAACGAGACAAAGAGTTAGAAAATATTAACTTGATGATGATTGGTCGAGAAAATAAAATGATCGAACTAAAAAGCCAAATCGCAAAGCTAATTAGTCAAATAGATAGTAAAGGTTCTAACAATGGGCTTTTCTAATATTAATTTACCAAAAATTAACTTTACCGATCTTATAAATGATCGGTCTTACGACAGCTTAAACAAACAAAAAAGATTAAAATTATTGCGTCGAAGTTTATTGGTCGGCTCTGCCGCAACTTTAATATTTTTAGCAGTCACAGACATTAATTCGTTAAGTTTAATTCAAATCTTTATAGATGTATTTTTACTGTGTGTATTTTTGGTCAGTTTTTTGTTTAGTTTTTACAGTAATAAGTATGATTGGATTTTAAATTTTATAATATCTTCAGTAATATTAATGACAATAGTATCTTATTACTGTGAATTTGCAACAAGATCAATATTGCTTGCCCCGGTGACTATTTTAGTGTCGTATCTTTTGGCGTCTAGGCTTTGCAGCGTAGTATGGACAATGATTTTAAGTTTAGCTACTACAGTGGTTTATTTTTTAGATACTTTTAACATTTATAACACAAAATTTGACACAAATCAGATTATTTACTCTGTTGTAGCTACTATTATGATATCAATAATTATGTACATATATACCGGATTAATGGATGAAAATAAGCAAATCATTGCAAACAGAGACAAAGAACTATTGGATTTAAACCAAAAACTAAAACTTCAACTTTTAAGTAACAAAAACTCCTCAGAAGAATTAGCAAGAACCCTTGAATCTACGCAAGAAAACATTCAATTGTTAACAAATACCAAGCGTGCTGTTTTGAACATACTAGAAGATACTAACGAACTTCAGTCCCAATTAAAATTAGAAAAAGAAGGTATCGAACAAACGGTCCAAGATCGAACTGTTCAACTAAGCCAGGAACAAGCTAGGTTAAATGCTTCTATCCATAGCTTAAAGAGTGGTTTTTTAATGACTTTTGAAGATGATCAAAACGCTATATTTAACCCTGCTCTTTGTAAATTGCTAGGAATGGATGTTAAGGACTATAAAAAAAGTAGTATTAAAACGTCGGTTTTTATAAAGTTAGTACAAGAAAAACTAAGTAAATCATTTAACTTGGACGGTGCAATAAAAATAAGCCAAGAAAAATCAGAACCATTCATGGCAGACAATATACTAGTAGGCGATAAATACATTAGTATTTCGGGTGCCCCGATAACTATGGACGAAAGTAATACTGCAATTGGTTGCGTAATATTAATGACCGACAAAACATCCGAAAATATGCTAGAACGATCAAAAGATGAGTTTATTTCTATAGCATCACATGAATTAAGAACTCCTTTAACGGCTATAAGAGGCAATGCCAGCATGTTAGCTATGATGTATAACGACAAAATGCCAAACGATGACGCCAGAATGATGTTAGCCGACATTAAAGATTCGTCGGTTAGACTAATCGGTATCGTTAATCAGTTTTTAGATACTTCTAGACTTGAACAAAAAAGAGCGATATTTGACAATAAGCCGCTGAGTATAGAAAAAAGTATTTTGTATTGCACAAACGAACTTGGCGGAATGATAAAAGAAAAAGCCCTAACACTAGAGCTGAATATACCAAAAGACTTACCGAACGTAATGGCAGACGAAATACGTACCCAAGAAATTATAATTAATGTATTAGGAAACGCAATTAAGTATACCGACAAAGGTTCTATAACTATAACTGCTCACAAAATAGACGGTTTTGTACAGGTAGATTTTAAGGATACAGGCAAGGGTATAGATCCTAAATTTAACGATCAATTGTTTCATAAGTTTCAACAGGTTTCACAAGACATACTTACTCGCGACAATAGTCGAAGCACTGGGCTTGGTTTATATATAACCATGTTATTAATAGAACAAATGGGTGGTAAGATATATTTAAGTGAATCTACATTAGGCAAGGGTTCTACCTTTACGATTACTCTACCTATTGCGAGTAAAAAATAGTATTATAATTAGTAAAGACACAATATATAAAAGGGAGTTTACAAAATGGCATCTACAGTACTAATAATCGAAGACGATCAGTTAATCCAAAGAATGTACCAAAAAATGTTTACGTTCGAAAAATTTAACGTAGAAACAGCATCCGACGGAGAAGAAGGCCTAGAAAAAGCACGATCAATGAACCCAAAGCCAACAATTATTTTGTTAGACGTTATGATGCCAAAAATGAACGGCATGCAAGTACTAGAAAAATTAAAAGCAGACCCTGATACAAAAGCTATACCTGTTATTATGCTAACTAATTTAGCTGGCGACAATGATGTAGAAACAGCACTATCTAAGGGTGCAGTAAAATATATAATCAAAAGCGAACACGATCCAAAAGAAGTAGCTGACATGGTTCAAGAAATTATTACTGGCTACACCAGAAACGATATCCCTAGTTAATTTTAATTTACAAATTGTAAATAACTTTAGGTGTTTAGACTAATACTAAGTGTTATGCTATTTAGGAACAAGAGGAGTATTTATGATTGGTATAAAAAATAATAAATTAAGTTTTACGATCGATTATAAAAACGTATCTATAGTATTAGTTTTAATAATCATTGTTATGGCTATAGTATGGAAACCTTGGCAAAGTTCAAGCACTACGGTTCGAAAAATATCCGTATCAGGACAAGCAACCATTAAATCTGTTCCTGACGAGTTTGTTTTATCCCCTTATTTTGAATATGCCAATGCAGACCGTGCAAAAGCATCTGATGAACTTTCTAAGCAATCAACTTCAATAAACGCTAAATTAAAAGAAATTGGCGTAAAAGACGAGCAAATTAAAAGTTCTACCAGTGGCTATGACAGGTTTTATGGATATTCTTCAACAGTAGATAATTCAGCTAATACACTGCAGTTTCAGCTTACTATTACGCTTAATGACAAAGATGTTGCTCAAAAAGTGCAGGATTATTTACTAACCCTAAAACCAAAGGGTCAAATTAGTCCTGCCTCACAATTTAGTGAATCTAAAAAAAAGGAACTTCAAGATCAGGCGCGCACAAAAGCAATAGATGATGCAAAATCTAAAGCTCAAAAATCAGCATCACAGCTAGGTTCAAAACTGGGTGTAGTTATAACAATATCAGAAGGAAATAGCTACGGTACACCAATTGCATATAGTGGGTTAAGCACATTAGATTCAAAAGCTGATACATCGGCGGTAAGCGTTCCTGTACAGACAGGTCAAGATGACTTTAGCTATGTTGTTAGTGTAGAATATGAATTGAAGTAGGGGAATTTTATAAACTGCACTATTTTGCAGTAGTCCTATTCATGGAAGTGTAAATTAGGAGAATTAAGTGGTAATTACCAAGAAAAAAGTCAAAAAAATAGCGCTATTATCTGCAAATGTATTACTGATTTTAGGACTTGGATTTACAAGTGGATTTTATTACCTAAGGTACAGTAACGAAAAAAATAAAAATCTAACTACCGAACAAAGAATCGATAAATACGAAAAAGAAATTAGCAAAACCTTTACGCTACCAAAAGGCGAACGACCTAAAATCGCGGATGTTAATTTAGCAGACGAAACTAAAAAAATAGATAAAGAATTTTTTAAGAGCGTAGAAAATAATGATATATTATTGATCTACGAAAAAGCACCATTAATTGTTGTTTATAGACCTTCGACTAAAAAAATAATAAATTCAGGACAAGTTTCGTTTAAACAGCAACTTACAGTGGCAATAATTGGCGCAAAGTCCGACAGAAATACGGTAGTTACTGTGCTTAATCAAGCTTTTAGTAAAGATATAGCTAAAGCAACAGAATATGATCCAAAAAGCCCAATAGCAGCAGGCAATACTATAGTTGTTGATCTGACGGGTAAGAACGCCGAACTTGCTACAAAGCTTGCTACAGAGCTTAAGGGCAGTGTTGGTAACGTGCCAGAAGGCCAAGACAAACCTAGTGACGGTCCGGGTGTAGCTATTTATGTAGCACCAAGCACAGCAACCGGTTTATAAGACAGGTAAATCACCGCTCATATCGTAAACATATGTTTCGTGATCTAGTTTTTGCAAATTAAGCACCATTCTTCCCATGAATGATGTGATGTGTTCTGGTAACTGCAAAGAAAACCCAACATTATCTATAAATAAGTCTGGTTTATCCAACCTAACCGCCGTGGCATATGTTAAAGCAAAGTTAGAAAAGCTTAAAATTCCATCTGACACATGTCCTATAACTAAGGTTTTTTCGGCGCTATTTTTGTCTACAGGTAAATTACGGAATTTGTTTACCGTTCCAGGCAGTGCTGCGCCTAGTAGCATAGGTATTTTGTTTGATCGCGGTCGTCTATTTAGGTCACCGGCAATCACTGAACGAACATGTTTGTTGTAAGCTTTTATACTTAATTCATCAAATTTACCCTTAGTAGAAGCGCTTCTTGGCACCGTAAGGTAAGTTCTGTCGAATGCTTGTTCAAACAATACTCTTGCAGGAATAGTGTTGCCGTCTACCGACACGCCTAAAAAATCAACCATTTTGCTAACTATAATTCCCGTGTTAAATGTGTATCCACGTTGTTTTAGCGAATTTGTTATAGCAAGCTGAGAAAGTGCAATATCTATTAATTCTGCATGGTCAGATCCGTTAATAACATTTTGCCCAGAAGCTAATGTTTCGCCTATTCTAAGTAAACTACTAGTGGACGGTTCTTTGTTGTCCATAAAAGTTTTAAATGGTTTGTATCTTTTGTCTATAGCAGATGCTAGTTCATCGCTGTAAGCAGGATCAATCGGGCTTCCTTTTATATAAGAATCCAGCAAAGACTGTCCTGGGTAAGTGTCTTGGTCTATGGGTAATACTGTAAACATACCGTTTGATTTATCGGCGTGTTTTTGGGCAATACCTTGTAATTGATTTTGAATAGCTACTTGTCGTTCTTTTATAATTTCTAACATGTGTTGGCAATTATATCAAATGCAGACAAAAATACTATATGTAGCGTTATGAATCGGTGTTAAACTACTAATACTTAACAACTAAACTAGAAATTCGGTGAAAATCCGGTGCTGTGCCGCAACTGTAATCTACTCACGTAGTAAGCCAGATATAGTATTTAAAGTAACTTCTCGCGCAAGAAGAAAATGATAGGCCTTGGCCCTCTTTTTCTGTACGAGAAGGAGGGTATTTTTTTGTCGGTCGATACAGCAGAACGAATTACACAATTTACAGAATGGCAGACTGCAGAATATGCACTGTCATTAAACAGGCTACGAAAAGTTGGCGAATTTGCACTAGCCAGTGTAATTAATGGTTTTAATATCGAAGGACAGGTAGCGCAGTTAAGGGCAGAATTTGACACAAGTCTTGCAGAAATGCTTAAAAGCGACCAAGAACACGGCGCCAACCAAGAAATAACCAGGTACGAAACATACAGAGTTTGCCAAGATGATGTATTGGCGCATGACGGAACGTCGAGCATTATTGGTATGTTAGAAAATGGTTTTAAATTTTCTAGTCTGCTTTCTGAGCAAGACAACAGAATGCTGACGCAAGCTAACCGCGACAAGCAGGATTTGCTAAATGCTAAAGAAGTAGTAGCTATGGTTAATCAAAATAGAAGCTACAACACTAGGGTGGTCGTTAGTCTTTTGCCAGAAGAAGCAGTTGCGCGTGATGGCGAAGAATACTGGAAAAACTTAGGTTATTTTCCTAAAACCAAGACGGCATTTTTGCAAATGTATCACGCTACGCCAAACGGTGATTTGCTAACAGGGACTTTGTCGTTAGATTTTGCAGATAAAAAATCAATGGGTCGTCTTTGGAGCCAGCTTGGCTGCGATGTACCTGCAGACGAATCTACCGACAATTGGTTAGGATATGCGCTTACAGGGACTATGACCAAAGACGACGCAGTAAAGTTTGTACAAGATATTCGTAACGACCACAATAAATTAATTGGCCACGCACCAAAAAATATGACATCTATAGAACAAGTTCTTGACGACAATGTCGATATTGTTAATAGATCGTTTAACGACCTACATTTATCGTTGGCAGACACTTTAGTGCAGTCACAATTAACAGACAATTTAAGGTATTTATTAAATAGGTTTTTATCATTAGGCAATAAGATTGATGAAAGTTTTAGAACAGGCATTAGTAACGTCTTAAAAAATACGTATATTACAAATGAAGATGCCAGACTAATTTATAAATTAATTATGTACACAACAGTAGAAATGATCAGAGAATCACAGGTAAAAAATTTAATTACCCCTGATTACGGTCCACGACCTGAATACGTTCAGTATATTAAAAATAAAATTACAGTAGATGAATTTTTAAACAACGCAGTCAATACAGCGCTTAAAGGCGTAGAAGAAAAACGTAGTTATGGGGCGTGCGGTACTAAATTTAATTTTAGTTCAGATAATGAATCAGCAAAAAACCCTCAATTAGAATTTGGAGGAAAATCCGAAAAATCAGAAGAAGATAAGTACGGATCTTTAAAGTTTCAGTGTAAAAAAGGTCACTGGAACAAACGTCCAAGAAACAAACTAATACCTAAATGTAAAACTTGTGGCGACAACGTAAAATGTTAAGTATTATACGTATAACATATGCTTAAAATTAATAAAGTCGGTATATACAGTGGCACTTTTGACCCGGTACATACCGGTCATATAGAATTTGCTTTAGCAGCTATTGAGAATGCGAATTTAAAAAAGTTATTTATTCTGCCAGAACATTCCCCGCGGGCAAAAAAAATTGTTACCGACTACAACTTAAGATTAAAGATGCTTAAACTAGCAACTATTGGTTTAAAACGTATTAAAGTATTAGACATTCCAGAAAAGCAGTTTTTTGTGCATAGTACTTTACCGCTGCTACAGTCCATGAACCCGCGTGACAGCCTTGTGTATATATGTGGTTCAGATGTAGTTAAAACGTTCACGTACCGCTGGGAGGGGCTCAGGGAGCTTCTGTTAACAACAGAAATCATAGTAGGACTGCGAAGTGGTGATTCTAAAACAGAAATTGAGTCAATACTTAAGGATTTGTCTGTAAAAGAAGATGTAGTTATAAATTTTAGTATTATAAACAGTCCAAAACACCATTTAAGTTCAACTACTATTAGGAACGGTTCAGAAACAATAAAACAACTAAACCCAAAAGTTGCAGATTTTATTACAAAAAATAAACTTTATTCTTGAGTACGTTCCTGGAACGCATAATGACTTTGTAAGTATGCAAGATGTTTTTCGCGGAATTTACGAAACTCGCTTTTGTTAAAGCCACTTTTACGAATAAATGCACCTATTTTTTCGCTGCCTATGTAATGCGGCATCATTACGTAACTTGCGCCAAGTTCATACAGCTCAGCTGCTTGTGACACATTGTCGGCGTGCATAATAACTACTGAATGTGGGTTAACTTTATTAATAAGTTCTACCAAAAATTTATTGGTTTCGTGATCTGTTATTGTGCTTACAACCATCTTGCTGTGATCAAGACCTATTTCTTCTAGTAATTCAACGTCGGTTGCGTCGCCATAAATGTAATCTAGTTCGGCATTTTCGAGCATATCAATTACTTCTGGATCGTAATCTATTACCACAAAACGTTTTTTTAATGACTTAAATACTTTTATAAATTCGTGTCCTCCTCGTTGGTATCCAAAAAGTACTAACTCATAGTGTTTACGAGATTCTTTTTGTTCGTATCTTGCTTTAGCTCTTTCGAATAAACTTAGGTGTCGTTCTAGGCTTGCGTAAAGACTATCAGAATACATGATCATGTAAGTAGAAATAGCAATTGTTATAAGTGCTACCAAAGTTAAGATGGATACAAAATCTTCAGAAACTCTACCTTTGGCAAGTGCAATTGTTCCAAGAACTAACGAAAACTCACTTATTTGACCAAGAGTTATAGCCACCTTAAAACTAGTACGCTTTGTGTAACCTAACATTCCCATAGTAATCATTACGACCACAGGTTTTACGATAATAACTATAAGAGTACTGATTATTACTACTGGTAATGTAACTAATAGGTTACTAAAGCTTAACTGCGCCCCTAGATTAATAAAGAACACTACAACAAAAAAGTCTCTTAATGGACGTAACCTAGAACTAATTTCTTGAGTATAAGGTAGTCCTGCAAGACTAATACCTGCAAGCAGAGCACCAATTTCTATACTAAAACCAACAGCCTGAAATAGGGCAGCACATCCAAATCCCCAACCAATTGCAAATAAGAATAAAAATTCTTGACTACCAGCGATTAAATTATGCATTTTTGGCAGTACTTTATTGCCAATAACAAATATCGGAATAGAAATAGCAATTCCTTTACCGGCAAGCAACATTAGTTGAAGAAGTGAAAAACCCGATTCGGCACCTTGCGAAGTTACAAATAAAAGCGAAACTGTCGCCACGACATCTTGAACGAGCAGTATACCGACTGTAATTTTTCCGTATAAACGTGACTGTTCTTTTTTGTCACTTAGTAGTTTTAAAATAATAATTGTACTACTAAAACTTAACGCTACAGCCAAAAGTACAGCTTCGGTCTTTGTCATTCCTAAAAGCGTAGCGGCGGCCCATCCAAATAATGCGGTAAAACCTATCTGTAAAATACCGCCCAATGCAGCTACTTTACCGACTTCTTTTACGACTTTAGGGTTAAGACCCAGGCCAATAATAAAAAGAAGCAGAGCAATGCCAATTTTACTAAATATTTGAATAGTTTCTGCAGATTCTACTAATGCAAAAACTGACGGTCCAACAAGTATACCGGTAAGAATATGACCAATAATAAGAGGTTGACGCAGTATTCTCATAATAAGACTTACGCCAGTACCAATGGCAATTATGATACTTAATTCTGTAAACACGTCATGCATATAAATAATTTTCTTTGATTATTTTGTATTAGCTCACTTTGTATTTTACAATAAGCATTAGAAAGTTGGTAATTTACAAATGAAAGAAATGTTCCATAAGTTTTCTGCACGAGTTAGTTCGGCCGCCGGAAGTTCGTATACATTTTCAATAGCTATGTTAATCGTCATATTATGGGCCGTAACAGGACCGTTTTTTGGGTATTCAAATACCTGGCAATTAGTAATTAACACCGGTACGACAGTAGTCACATTTTTAATGGTGTTTTTGGTTCAAAATACTCAAAACAGAGACAGCAAAGCCATGCAACTTAAATTAGACGAACTTATTCGTGCAAGTAAAAGTGCCCGAGACGCATTTGTAGGTTTAGAAGATCTTAACGACGACGAACTTGCAGCACTAGATCAAGATTTTAAAAAACTGCATGATGCTCAATCGGCTAGCCCTGTAATGAATAAACTCCACAAAAAAATCGCCGACGAACACGCAAGACGCAAGGGTGGTAATTTTGCTAGCCATGCTGCAGGTCAAGCAGTCGACAGTATATTTGGCAATCGTAAAGCCTAGATACAGGCATACATTGACAACTGCCATTAGGCTTATGTATAATTAAAAGACTTCTGTAGTTTTGGGAGCAAAACTAGAACGACTCTTTATTTAGATGATCGTTCATGATTACAGAAAGATAAAAAAGTAAAAAAATAAAAAGTTCGTTCATTGACTTCATATACCTATATTTAAAGTTGCTCCGAATAGGTCTATTTGAAGTTTGGGAGGTGAATATGCCAGTTAAAATTAACATTGTGCCGTCAAGACGGTCACGTGTAGCAGTGCGCGTTCGCGCAGCTGAGTGGAAAGAGTACCTAAGTTACTAAATTAAATAAACCACCCATTAACTATTAAAGTTGGGGTGGTTTATTTATTTTTATAAAGGTTTGGTTGCTGATTCTGTAGAAGGGTTAGTATTTGCAGTAGCAGGTTGTCCTGTTTTTGCTGCAATTGCTGCATCTATTACTACGCTAAACTTTTCTAAGCTAGCAATAGCGTTGTTGTCTTCTAATTGTTTTCCGTCCAAAAAGAATGTTGGAGTACCAGTTACTTTTAGGGCCTGACCCGTTTGAATGTCTGCTTGGATAGTATTACTAGTAGCAGAACTTGCAAAATCTATCTTATATTTAGGGATATCTAGTCCTAGTTGTGTAGCATAAGCTTCAAAGTCTCGGGAAGTATTTATAGAATCTTTCCAGGTGTTTTGGTTTTCGTAAAGTATATTATGCATTTCCCAGAACTTTCCTTGATTGCTTGCTGCTAATGCTGCTCTGTGTGCTGCCATTGCATTTTGGTGAATTTGAGTAAGCGGAAAGTTTACAAACTGAAAAGTAATTTGGTCCTTATATTTTTCTTTTACTTCTTTAAGGATAGGATAAAATCCACCACATCCAGGACACTGAAAATCTGCGTATTCTTTTAGCACTACACCTGATTTTCCTGCACCGAACGTATTATTTGTTGGTGAAGCTATTGGTTGCTTGTTATCTTTTTTTAATAAAGCACCACCACCTATAATCATTACACTTAGCAGTATTATAATAATCGCTTTCTTCATAAATCTATCCCTCTTTCTTTATATATAGTATAGCGTATAGAACATGCATAAAATACTGATACAATGAAGTTATGCAATTATTATTTCAGTTATCTTTAATAGTTTTTTTAGTTGGTTTGTTGGTAGTTTGGGTTGGTTTTGCAAGTAGTTTGCTGTTAACAAGCAGATTTGAATTAAAAAAACGCGCACAAAAAGACGATACTAAGGCTAAAATTATTTATGCTCTGACTTCAGACGGTAGAGAAATTATGGTGGCAATACTAATAGGTTCAATATTTGTAATAAGTCTTATAGTTTTAATACTTAATTCAATGTTTTGGGCATTGTTAGCTACTATTTTAGCGACATTTGTAGTCTGTATATTTGGTATATTATTACCTTTTGCATTCGGCGAAAAACTTGGCCTTAACGTAACTGCAGCAATGGCGCCAATAGCAAGTAGAATACTGATCGTAATGAGTCCAATCACTAGGCCGTTAGCAAAAATATTGGACGGAGCAATCGGAAAAAAATCACTTTTGTACAGCAAACAACAATTGCTACATATAATTGACGATCACACCGTATCCCCATATTCAGACATATCTACAGACGAAGCTAGACTTGTTAGGCACAGCCTAGAATTTGGGTCAAAGCAAATTAAAGATGTAATGATCCCAAGAAAAGTAGTAACAATGGTTAGCGCATCTGACCAAATGGGTCCAATTTTAATGAACGAACTTCACGACAGCGGGCATAGTAGGTTTCCTGTTTATGACGCAAAAAGCCCGGACAGCATAGTTGGTACATTGTATTTGCACGATTTAGTGGGCGACAAAAAAAGCGGATTAGTAAATAAAACTATGAGTTCTAAAGTTTATTTTGTGCACGAAGAACTAGACTTAAATCACGCACTTGACGCTTTTATTAAAACAAAACACCATTTGTTTATAGTAGTAAATAATTTTGAAGAATTCGTAGGTATTTTGACCATAGAAGATGTGCTAGAGCAAATATTAGGTAGACAAATAGTAGACGAATTTGATAATTACGAAAATCTGCGCGAAGTTGCAGCGTTGCGAGCTAAAAAAGAACGATCTAAAATTCACTCACAAACAGATAAGAATGTGGTAAAATAAGTTTAAATGAAAAGCTTATTACTTTTAGATAATAATATGTGGGCGAGCGAACGCAGGTATTAGTCGGCCTGCATTCGTAATAACACGCCCAAGTACGACTTAAAGAACGTAAACAACAAAGGAATTATTATGGTACGGACACTTTCTTTAAGGGCAACAGAGCATATTGGTAAAGAGATTAATGTAAAAGGCTGGGTTTCTTCTAGGCGAGACCACGGTGGCCTTATTTTTGTAGACATTCGCGATCATACAGGCATACTTCAATTAACTGTTCAGCCTGAATCTAAAGACGCATTTGATATAGCACAGGAACTAAGAGACGAATTTGTTATATCCGCTACTGGGACAGTCAAAGAACGCCAAGATGATTTAAAAAATCCTAACATAGAAACAGGTGCGATAGAAATTATCGTTAGCGATATAAAGATTTTAAACAAAAGTGACGCACTGCCAATTCAGGTAAGTTCAACGCAAACTATTAGCGAAGAACATAGACTTAAATATCGATATTTAGATTTACGACGTCCTAAAATGCAAACAATGCTAAAAAAACGCGCCGACATGTATAAGGTTATGCGTAGCTACATGGAAGAAAACGAATTCATAGAAGTAACTACTCCTATTATTGCAAATTCAAGCCCCGAAGGAGCGCGTGACTTTTTGATTCCTGCACGTATGCACCCAGGAAGTTTTTATGCACTGCCTCAAGCTCCACAACAATTTAAACAATTGCTTATGGTCGGCGGAGTGCCACGGTATTACCAAATTGCTGCTTGTTTTAGAGACGAAGATCCAAGGGCTGACAGACTTTATGGCGAGTTTTATCAACTTGACCTAGAAATGTCGTTTGTAGAAAACGGCGAAGAAGTCCGCAGTACAATGGAGCCTCTAATTAACAAACTTGTAACAGAATTTGCTGGTAAAAAACTATTAACACCAGTAGCGCCACGTATTAAATACGTTGATTCTATGAACAAATACGGTACTGACAAGCCCGACCTAAGATATGGTCTAGAGCTTACAGATCTGTCTGTTCAACTAAAAGATTGTGGTTTTGGTGTATTTAGTAACGCTATAAAAGACGGTGGCGTAGTAAAAGCAATTTGCGTTCCAGGCGGTGCATCACTTAGTCGATCGCAAATTGACCAATTTACAGAACTTGCTAAAAGTAACGGAGCCGGCGGCTTACCATACATGAATATAGTAGACGGCGTCGCAACTTCGTCTATAGCAAAATTCTTTACTGAATCAGATTTGGCTATAATAGTTGACGCACTTGGCGCAAAAGACGGCGATGCAATATTTTTTGGATCAGATAAATTACATAAAGTTAATAAAGTATTAGGAATTTTAAGAATTGCTTTTGCTGATCATTTTAAACTTAAAGACCCAAACACGATTGCTCTTGCCTGGGTTATAGATTTTCCTTTTTATGAAATGGACGAAAAAACTCAAAAGTTGGATTTTAGCCACAATCCTTTTTCTATGCCCATCGGTGGAGCAGACGCTCTTAAAAAAGACGACAAATTAAGCATTGTTGCAGACCAATATGACATGGTCATGAACGGCTACGAGATATGTTCGGGTGGTGTCAGAAACCATAACCCAGAAATTATGTACCAAGTATTTGGCTTGTTAGGATTTGACGCTAAATATGTAGAAGAAAAATTTGGTGCAATGTTAAGCGCGTTTAAATTTGGAGCACCACCACATGCTGGATGTGCATTTGGTATTGACCGTATGCTAATGGAACTAGTAGGAGAAAGTAACGTCCGTGAAGTTGTTGCATTTCCTAAGAATGGTTCTGGCGTTGACCTAATGATGAATTCTCCTAGCATTGTGGATAGCTCACAACTAAAAGATTTGTCTATAAAATCAACAATTTAATTAACTGGTTAATAAGTTAAATAGTGTAAATTATTTTTGCCAGATATACTTTAGTAATTTTAAAATTAACCAAGACACGCATTATGTTCTTAGAATAAAAATGTGATTCGGTTATACTTAAAATAAAGATGGGTAAAAATAATATCAAAAATGTAAAATTGAAGAGTTTTACTAAAATAAAACAATTAGATAATTGGACTATTCATCACAAATTAGCGGCAGTTTTTATACTTATATTTTTTGCGGCAGTGCTGGTTATTGTTGTGCCTAGTTTTAGGGGCGGTGTTGGTTCTTTGTTTATTAAACACGACATGTCATTTAAATTAATAGAAACAAGTACAGGGACTGTAATAGAAGATGCAGATGTTTTATTTGGAGGTAAGCAGTACAAGTCAGACAGCACGGGCGTAGTTGTGATTAAAAATGTAGCTATTGGTAAAAATACATTAAATATTTCTAAGCCATTTTACGAATCAGTAAATACTAGTATTGTAATCAGCCCTTTTGGTAACATTGTTCAACGAACATTTAATATGTTGGCCAAAGGTGAAATCGCACGGTTGACGGTTAAAAATAAAATTAGCGGTCAAGTTATACAAGGTGCAGCGGTTAGGGTAGGTAATAACGGTCAAGTGCACACAAATAGCAAAGGAATTGCTTACCTGGTACTTCCAAAAGACACAAAATCGGCAGAAGCTAAAATTACTGGACTTAATATTTTAGATGCAACAATTACGCTATTTAATGCTAACGATTCTACTACTAATGTAGCTTCTGTAATTCCAAAAGGAAAAGTTTTTGTATTAAAAAAATCTAATGGGATTATTGATGTCGTAAGTTCAAACTTGGACGGTAGTGATTCAAAGATAGTAGTCGCCGGAACCGGAAAAGAAATCGTAGCCGACACGCAATTAATAATGTCATCGGGTGGCGAATATGTAGCATTAAAGTCACGCAGAGACGACGAATTAAATGCAAAATTATTTGTATTTGATAGTAGCAAAAACACAATGAATGTAATAGACCAAGAACAGGCTAGTTTTATTCCTGTTGGCTGGATAGGTACAAAATTTATTTACACAGTATATAAAAAAGATGTGGCATTATGGAGTCCTGCAAAACAAATTATTAGAAGCTATGATGCTGTAAGTAAATTAACAATAAACATAGACACCACAAACGGTGAGGGAACTAGTGCTATAGACTTTGCTAACGAAAGTTTAGAAAGCGTATATTTAATTTCTGGTAATATTGTGTATACAAAAAAATGGCAGTCGTCTTATTATTACGGCGCTAGATTAATGAATAAAAGAATGTCTGTTGTGTCTGCAGACCCAGAAGGATTAAAAATAAATGTCATAAGAGAATGGCAGGCCGGGTATAACGCCTATCTTAAAAGTGCTCAAAGTAGCCCTGTTAAACTTAATATTTACATAGAATTAGACGGAGTAGTAATTAGTTATTATACTTTTCAAGACAATCAAGTAACAGAACAAGACAAAGTAGCAGTAGCTGGTTTTACCGACAAAAATAAGTTCCCAGTATTTTATTCAAACCCAAGTAATATAAGTACTGTTTGGGCTGTAAAACAAAACTCAAAAAGTTCAATTTACTTAGCAAATAAAAAAGGTGACGGTGCGCTACAGATTGCTGCTACTAGTGGGTATGACATATTGGGTTGGTATGACGACGATTACATATTAATAGAAAATATTTTGTTGTCTCAGGTTTTTGTTATGTCAAAACAAGGAATAGGGTCGGGCATTGTTCCTGTAAAAGTGGGCGATTATTTTAAACCCTTGCAGGACTATAGGCAGTTTGGGTACGGTAAATAGGTTAATTTTTATGCTTATCGTGCAATACTAATTATATGTCCAAAAACAAACCAAGTCGCTACAAAATTACTATTCGTGGTAAAAAAATACAGGTAATACTAGATAAAGTATTATTTTTTAGGTTTCTACAAAAATTACATGGTAGATTTTGGGGAATAACAGGCATTATAGGAATGTTAATTGGTATGGGTATTTGTTTTGCAATACGCCCCGAATTGTTTAGGGTATCTACCGCATTTAGCGATTTTGGAAAAGACGTTCGTACTGTGCCGTATTTTGCAGGGTCGATATTTTTTGCAGCATACGGATTATGGAGATGGCGAAATTATTTAAGTCGCACGCTTAAACGCCCGGGGCCTGTGCTTTTTTTAATTACTTTAACCATTGTGGGAATGTATCTTGTAGTTTTAATGCCCGTAAGCTGGAAACCTTGGCCGTATCGTATTCATTTATTTGGAGTTACATTGGCTGGAATAAGTATGGCTTTGACTGTAGTACTTGATGGTTTATTAACTAAGTCTAAAAAATCGGCACATATTAAAATAAACAGATTTATTAGATTTGTATCTTTTGCCTTAATTCTTGTTGGGGGCTATTTAACTTACGGTTCCGTAAAGTCAGTAGGCTTGTATAACGTTGCGCTATTGGGCGAATCATTAATTTTGCTTGGTTATGGTATTTGGGTATACACAAAAACTAAGCAAGGCGAAGGTTCAAGAAGCCGAGTGTCTAAATTGCTACAAAAAATTATTGTTATAAATTAGGAATTTTTTAAATAAAAAAACATCTCCGTTTAGGGAGATGTTTTTTGTGAAGTAAACTTCAGAATTTAGTAGCTTCGAGTGAAACCACCGTTGCCACCATCACGGCCACCACGATCACGGTTAAAACCGCCACCGCCGCCACCGCCGCCACGTGGGCGATCTGTGCGTTCTTGAGCTTCAGCAACGCGAATTTCGCGTCCGTCAACGTCTTTGCCGTTTAGGGCGTCAATTACAGCTTGTAATTGTGATGCATCTTTTAACTCAACAAAACCAAAACCACGGCTGCGGTTAGTTTCGCGGTCAGTAATGATGCGAACACTTTCTACTTCTGCAATTGCACTAACAGCTTCTTTAAGGCTGTCTTCAGTAGATGTGTAACTTAAGTTACTAATATATAGTTTTGCGTTCATATCGCGTTTTTTCCTTTATGGATGCCTTACACACCCCGCACTCGGTTTACCACCGGCACAATTGTTAATTCTTTTGGAGCGAGCACCGCGATATGTCTAGTTACCTATATTTACGTGGACCACGCCAAAATCAAGCTAATAATAACACATAATCTAATCTGTAGCAAAAGAGCAAATAATTTGCTGTTATATTTATGCACAAAATTTACGTCAAATAGCATACTGTTGGTGTAACATAAGTGTTATATGCAACAATCAACCGACAATTTAAACAGCACACAACTTCAGCCACAGGGTTCAAATAATATACAGCCAGGTCAAGCAAGTTTGCAAACACAAACAGGCGACAATACTGCGCCTAAAAGCCAAGCTACAGGTCAGCCTCAACAAGATGCACTTGGCATTGAATCTTATAAGACTTTTGACGGATTAACAGTTCAGGGTTCTCCTGCCATTCAACAAAAAAGGATTACAGAAGGTAATACATCTAGCGATATATTTATAGCTATAATAGTAGTTTTTTTTGTTGCTGCGGCTATTGTATTTAGGCGCTACCTTAAGTCAAAGCAAAACAGTAATTTAATAATCGAAGAACCATTACCGGATGAAGTTACAGGTACGGTAGAGCTAAAAGTTGAATCAAAACCCACTATTAAAAAGCATCCAAAAAAGCACTCTTCAAAAAATAAGGTTGTTAAAAAAATTAAACCAAAAACCAAAAACCGTAAAAAATAAATAGTATTTATGTTATAATTAAAAAGCTTTAACAATTAACACTATCACGAGTGCGGCGAAGGAACTAGCCTTATGACCCGCCAGCAACCTACATTATCTAATGTGTGGTGCTACCTCTAGCCCTACTATGGGAAAGATGAAATCGACACGAGTCCTTTCACGACCTATATAACGGGCAGATAGAAAGGATTTTTTTATGTCAAAAAATGTAACTTATTTCACGAGCGAAAGTGTTTGTGCTGGGCATCCAGATAAAATAGCTGACCGCATTAGCGATGCTATTTTGGACGAGATTCTTAAGCAAGACCCCCATGCTAAAACTGGTCTAGAAACAGTGGCAGGGGCAAATAGAGTAGTACTTTTTGGTGAAGTAAACACCACAGCTAAGGTAGATTATAAATCTATAGCAAAAGACACTATTGCCGAGCTTGGTTACACTAACGCAGCTTGGGGATTTAGCGATTTATCGCCTGTAGAGGTGTATATTCACGAACAATCTCCAGAGATTGCTCAAGGTGTTGTAGACGATGGTGGTGCCGGCGATCAGGGAATGATGTTTGGTTTTGCAATTAATGAAACACCAGAACTAATGCCGTTACCGATTACTCTTGCACAAGAACTGACTAAACGCTTAGATGCAGTTAGAATAAATAAAACACTATCTTTTATACGGCCAGACGGAAAGAGCCAGGTAACGGTTCGTTATGAAGATGGAAAACCAGTTTTTATAGAAAAAGTTGTGATTGCAACTGCCCACAGTGAAGACACAGATGAATCTGAAGTAAAAGATGCAGTATACAAAGAGGTCGTATTGCCTACATTAAAAAAATACGGCTACAGTATAAAAAAAGACCAATTAATAGTAAACGGTACAGGTTTATGGCATATACCAGGGCCAAGTAGCGATGCCGGGCTTACAGGAAGAAAAATCGTAGTAGATACTTACGGTGGTTACGCAAGAGTTGGTGGCGGAGCGTTTAGCGGCAAAGATCCTAGCAAAGTTGACCGTAGTGGCGCCTATGCAGCAAGATATATTGCAAAAAATATTGTTGCAGCAGGTTTGGCTACAAAATGTGAAGTAGGGCTTGCATACGTAATTGGCCAACCCAAACCATTAATGAAAACAATCGACACGTTTAATACAGCTACTTGTACACAAAAAGAACTAGAAGATTTTGCCGAAAAATTAATCGATACTTCGGTAAAAGGAATAATTAATAAATTAGAACTCAGGAATCCAATTTACAAAGAAACAAGTTCGTATGGACATTTTGGACGACCAAATTTTGCGTGGGAAAAAATAGAAAAGCCTTAACTAATTAACTAGTCTATACTATAAAAATATGAATCTTATAGACTTGCAAATCACAGCTGCAATATTTGCGTCAATTTTATGGAATGTTACGGTCATATTTTTACAAAAAAAATGGCGTATTTATGATGTATTTATAGGAAAAAAGCACGCACAACTAGTTCACGGATTAGTAGTTGCATTGACTACCTTGCAAGTAGTCGCTGTTGCACTTTTTATTCCAAAGTCTACGTGGTCGTATAGGCCTGTAATTGTTTTGGGTGTTTCTATATGCATTTTTGCGTCGTGGCTTTTTGCGGTGACTGTTAAAGATATAGGTAAAGGTAGTTTAGTAAGTTCAAACTTGTTTACTAAGCATTCAAAAATTAAAAAAGAATTTAATAGTGCCCAAAAGTATCCAATTTATATATCATGTGTTTTATTATTTGTTGGATTATCTATCGCCTTTGGAAAATACGGATATTTACTAGCAGCTGCATGTCTTGCCCTGGGTTTAATTGTTGTTGCAAAAACAGAGAAGTCTTAGTCACAAAATAATCTTCACAAGCATAAGTACATTAGTGTTATTATGTAATTAACTATAAGAGTGGAGAATTAATAGCGTGTCTGATGAAGTTAGCGGTTCAACCGCAGGTAAGCCTCAAAAAAAAGTAGCAAAAAAGCTAATAATTGTAGATGGTAACGAACCGTCAACTAAGATAAGTTCTAAAAGTATCGAAATTAAAGACGATTCAACAGATACAAATATTGAAGAATCACCCGTAGTAGAAAGCGCTGATGTATTAGTTGACCAAGACACAAAAGAGTCTGAAGCCGAAGAACAGCCATTTGATATAGAAGATTATAAAATTGAAGATGACAAAAAAACTATAAAAATAAAACTGTCAGACGATGAAGAAACTACTAACGAAGAAGCTTTAGAACATCCACAAGAACAAGAACCGGAAAAAACTACAGATACACCAAAAGTTATTACTGTAGGTGACGCAATTGATGCAAACGAAGAACCTTTGCCAGAAGCCGAAATTAGCACAGAACCTACAGTAGAAGATTCAGAAGAAGACCAAGACGAACCCGAAGAAGAAGATTCGGAAGTTGAACCAGAACCATCGACCGATACTGAACCAATAAAAGACGAAGAAGAATTTGAAGATAATGAATTTGCCGACAAAAAAACTGTAACTGCAGTTGACGACATAGTCGCAAATGAATCCGACGAATTGCTAAAACGACAAGACGAAGAAAAGCTTGACCAAGAAAAAGCAGAAGTCAAAAAAGACAAACTTAGTCTAAAGTCATTTTTTTCAAAATGGTGGAATACCCCACTATATAAATGGGGTACATTTGTAGGTTTAATAGCTATTTTGATTGCCGTTGGATTATTGCCGACTACTAGATACGCAGTATTAAATTCTTTAGGTATCAGGGCAAAATCATCCATGACTATAGTTAATGAAGAATCTCAGCAGCCGCTTAAAAACGTAGAAGTTACAATGAGTGGACAAAGTTTATTTACTGACGAAAACGGCATTGTTAATTTTAGTAAATTAAAGCTAGGAAAAAATAGCTATAAAGTTTCTAAAAGGGGCTATTCGCTATTAGAAAGAACTAAAGTATTAGGCTGGGGAAGTAATCCTCTTGGACAAATTAGTATTAAAGCTACAGGTAATAAGTTTAATTTTGTAGTAAATGATTTTTTGAGCAATAAGGCAGTTCTTGGCGCAGAAGCAGTTAGCGGTGATTTTAACGCAGTGTCAGATAAAAACGGCAATATATCATTAGCTGTCGATCAAAATGTAGACAAAGATATTGAAGTAGTTATTAAGGCGGCTAGCTACAGAGAAGAAAAATTAACTGTTAAAATTAGCGATTTAACCAAAAAAACTGTTAATTTAGTACCTAGCAAAAAACACGTATTTGTAAGTAAAAGAAGCGGTAAATACGATGTTTATAAAATAGATGCTGACGGAAAAAACGAATCATTACTTATGGCCGCAACAGGTAGTGAACGAGAAGATATGATTATTCTGCCACACCCTACAACCGATTTTGTAGCTATAGTTTCTACTAGGGACGGTGTTAGAAACAAAGACGGATATTTAATGAGTGGACTTTTTATTGTTAACGTAGCAACCGGTGCATCTGTAAAGGTTACGCAGTCTGAACGAATTCAGTTAGTGGATTGGGTTAGCGACAGAGTAGTGTTTATAGCCGTAAAAGAAGGCGCCAGCGCCGCAAACGCCAGTAGAAGCAAGTTGTTAAGTTTTGAAATTGGTCAACCAGGGGCAAAAGAACTTTCGTCGGCTAACTATTTTAATGACGCGGTAGTATTTAGGGGGTCTGTATATTACGCTCCGTCTAGTTACGCTATACCTGTAGCTAATGTAAAATTTTATAAAGTTAATGCTGATGGTAGTAATCTAACAGTTGTTTTAGATCAAGAAGTTTGGAACGTTTTTAGGTCAGACTACGATACACTTTACTTAAGCGTTCAGCAAGATTGGTATGAACTAAAAACCACTGGATCCGCAACAAAACTAGCTAATTCGCCTACAAACCCTAGGTCTAGAATGTATAAAGATAGTCCAGACAAAAATAAAGGACTTTGGGTTGATTCAAGAGACGGCAAAGGTGTTTTGTTGGCGTACAACCAAACTACTAAAAAAGACGATATCATAGAAACCAAGTCAGGACTTAATTTACCAGCTTATTGGCTGAACGATACTACGGTTGTGTATAGAGTTATGGACGGACGCGAAGTTGCAGATTATGTAAAAAGCACAGACGGCGGAGAGGCAAAGAAGTTAAGGGATGTTACAAACACTGACTCCTCAAACTACTTTAATTAATTTATGAAAAAATCTAAAAGTTCAAAAAACAAAGCCTGGTATGTTTCGGTCAGGGGTAGTTATCTTCCAAATTCTTGGCAAGGATGGTTATTGTACGTACCTTTTGTGGCCTTTTTGTTGTATGCAATGTCACATTCTATGCAAAATAAACATTCTTTAAGCGATGTTTTATTCGGGATTTTTCCTCAATGGGTTGCAGCAGCGGTTGTTATGACATGGATTGCAAAAAGCAAAACTAAGTAGTCATTGTTAGATTATTTATGTCCCTAATAACGCTTATGCTACAATAGAATTATATTTAATAACAAAGGGTGATTTTTTGAGTATGAAAAAACTTCGACTACTAACAGGAACAGTATTTGCGCTATCTTTAATGAGCTTTAATTTGCTACCTGCAGCATATGCAATTAGTAACGCTACGTCTGACACAACAACCGACACATCTACAGACACAACTAAGACACTTACTGCAGAAGAATTAGCTAAAAAACAAGCAGAACTTAAAAAACGACTTGACGACAACAAGGCTGGTTTAAAGACTAAGCTTGACGCTACTAATACAAAAAGAATAACAACAAAATGCAAAGCATCTATAGCAAAAATTGCAGTAGCAGAAACTAGTGCAAAAGCAGTTAGTTCTAACAGAGGAAAAGCATATAGCAAAATTAGTGAAGCAGTACAAAAACTAATTGATAAACTTAAGGCTAACGGCAAAAATACGGCAGACCTAGAATCTAAACTACTTTATTCTAAAAATTTGTCTGATGTATTAGCAACAAATATGGCAGCATACGAAGTAACACTTGCAGATCTACAAACAGTTGACTGTACAGCAGACCCTTCAACATTCCAGGGTACATTAGAAAAAGCCCGTACACAGCGCGAAGCAGTAAAGACTGCTGCAACAGATTTGCGAACCTACATAAGTACGACGCTAAAGACAGCAGTAAGTAGCATTAAGTCACAAGCAGATGATTCAGTAGAAAAAGCAGGAGGCACAAGATAATGGACCAAAATACAGATCCGACCAAGCAAGACGTTAATAAAGACGCATTAGCAGACATGACTGTAACACCAGAAGTAACAATGGAACCATCAACTGCAGAAGCCCCAGTTGCAGAAGTTTTAGTAGAAACACCTGAAGCACCACAACCTACCGAAGAAGTGTCTACGTCGCCTCAAGACGCGGTAGTAGAAGCACCGGCACAATCAGAAGAAGAAAACATTACGGTCACCGTAAAATCTAGCGAACCAGAACAAGAGGCACAACCTCCAACTGCAACATCTAACGACGCGCCTCCAGAACCAAAGGTTATTTCTACTTCTAATATTGATCCAGCACCTTTGTCTGGTGATAAGCCTAAAAAAACCGGAAAAGGTTTAATTGTAGCAATAGCAGTTGTTTTAGCATTAGTATTAGCAGCAATAGCAGTTCTTGTGTACATGAAGGCTAACAACAGCACTAAAAATACAGAAGCAGCAAAAACAACGCCAGAACAAACTAGCCAGGTCGCTAAAGACCCACTATTAGTTAAAGACGTAGATGCCGCAGCTGCACAATTAGACAGCACCTTGACTGGATTAGACGACGCAAAAGATTTTGCTGCCGACACTATCAGCGACAAAACTCTAGGCCTACAGTAAGCCTAAAAAAAACA
>CALRCT010000002.1 GCA_943354655.1 uncultured Candidatus Saccharimonas sp.
AAATAGTAAATATATGGAAGAAGTTACAATAGAAAAATTAGTACATGGCGGGCAAGGTCTTGCTACGTTATCAGATGGCAGAAAAGTATTTGTTTGGAACGCCTTACCGGGTGAAGTCGTAAACATAAGACTTTTAAAAAGTAAAAAAGGTTTTGCAGAAGCGCTAGCCGAAGAAATTATTAAGCCAAGCGCAGACAGAATCAGCCCGCGTGAACCTGCTAGTTATTTGGCTACAAGTCCTTGGCAAATAATGACTTTTGAAGCCGAAAATAAATCTAAAAAAGAAATTTTGGCAGAAGCATTCGCCCGCGAAAAAGTAGATTTACCAGATTTTAAATTTGAATTTGGTAAAAAAAGCGAAGGCTACAGAAGTAAAATGGAGTTCGGTTTTTGGGGTGATAATGAAGGTATTAGTTTAGCTCATTTTGTCCGTGGAAGTCATGGCAAAACAAAAGTTGTAGGAAGCGCACTTGCGCAGCCCGCAATTAACGAAGCAGTTGCGGATATTGTAGAACAACTAAACACTCTAACTACTGGCAAAAAAGCTATACGTGCAGGCGACATTAAATCTATAATTATTCGCTGTAACGTTGCCGGCGACGCTGTTGCTGCATTATTCGTAAAACCAAAATCGTTTCCTAAACTTACTTGCCCCGATTCATTAAAAGGACTTTTAATTTATCATAGCAATCCAAGAAGCCCGGCATCTGTGCCTACCGAACTTTTGCACCAAGAAGGCAAGCGTACACTTCAGGACACTGTAATGGGAACAAAATTAATTTATGACGTATTGTCGTTTTTTCAGGTTAACATTCCTGTATTCGAAACAGCACTAGCAAGAATCGGTGACGCATTAGGTGGTTCACCAAAAATTGACCTTTATAGTGGAGTTGGTTCTATTGGAATTCCGTTAGCTGGCACAACCGCATTAATAGAACTTGATGCAGCAAATATCGAAATGGCTAAGAAAAACATCGGCGATCTTCCGATTAAAGTTATTCATGCCTCAGCCGACAAATCACTAGATTACATAACTGGTAAAGAAGCTGTTATTGTTGACCCACCCAGAGCAGGCTTGGGATCTTATGTTACAAATAGACTAATAGAAGTAAAACCTCCTGTTATAGCTTACTTATCTTGTAATCCAAGTACTCATTCAAGAGACATAAAATTACTTACAGACGCCGGATATAAGATTAAATTTTTTGAAGGTTATAATTTTTTTCCAAGAACACCTCACATTGAATCATTGGCTGTGCTAGAGTTAAAATAATGAAGTTACATAGATTTTACGTAGGCAAATTGCATGACAAATACGGTGCAATCGAACTACGACAACATATTTGGGTAAACGACGCAGAGTTATTTAACCAATGGTCACGAGTTTTAAGATATAAAGTTGGCGATGAACTTATTTTGTTTAACGGACAAGGCGAAGACCGACTTTATAAAATTCACAAAATAGAAGAACTAAGCATTGGCTTGGATTTGGTTACAGAACTTGAACCAGTATATCCAAAACGTGAATTATATTTATTTTGGAGCATGTTAAAAAAAGACAAAAACGAATGGGTTATGCAAAAATGCACAGAACTTGGTGTGTCTCATTTTGTGCCAATTTTGAGTAGCAGAACAGAAAAAACTGGATTTGACGAAGAACGAGCATTAAAAATTGTCAAAGAAGCAGCAGAACAATGCGGACGAAGTGATATTCCGCGCGTGCGTGAACCTCTGGGAATTCAAGCTGTAATAGACGAATTTAAAGATAAAATGACACTGTATTTTGCCGAACAACACCAAGATGCTGTAAACAAAGGACTAGTAACTATTGACTCAAAGACACCAGTAGGCGTTTTTGTGGGACCAGAAGGTGGCTGGACAGACGAAGAAAAAGAACTGTTAGAAAATAACTGCCAAAAACTCAACATAGCTCAATTTACGCTCCGTGCCGAAACCGCCTGTGTTGCTGCAACAACCTCGATTTTAGGAGCATAAATCTATGGCGAATAATTATTGGCGTGAGCGGTCGCAACCTTATATACCTGGGCAAATTGCACCTTTTAAGGTGTCCCGAAGCAAAATAGAACTGTTTATGCAGTGTCCACGTTGTTTTTGGCTAGATGTACGACTTAAAATTACGCGTCCTAGTGGTCCACCTTTTAATATCAACAAGGCAATAGATGAACTTTTTAAAAAAGAATTTGATTCTTACCGCGTTCAACAAAAGCCGCACCCAATAATGGTTGCAAGCGGCCTAAAAGCCGTGCCAATGCAGCACAAAGACTTAGAAACATGGCGCCATACATTTACAGGTATAATTAGCGTTCATAAGCCAACAAACTTGCATGTATTTGGCGGTATAGACGACGCTTGGATTGACGAAGACGGGCAGGTTATTGTTGTCGATTATAAGGCTACTAGCAAAGACAAAGAAGTTAGTATCGATAGTGACTGGCAAATAAGCTACAAAAGGCAATTAGAAGTTTACCAATGGTTACTTAGAGCAAATGGTTTAGCCGTATCTGATACGGGTTATTTTGTTTATACAAACGGCAAAATGGACGCAGAAGGATTTTTTGATAAGTTAGACTTTAAGACAAAACTAATTCCGTACACCGGTTCAGACAATTGGGTCGAACCAACTCTTATTAAAATGAAAAAATGCATGGACGGCGAAATGCCTAAAGTAGGCACTGCAGCTATGGGTGGAGAATGTGATTACTGTGCATATGCACGCTCAAGAACCCAATTGACTATTAATGCAATAAAAAACACTCGCACTTTATAGGTGTACAGGTTTATAATAATAATTAATGATAGACATCCAAATTATTCGTGACAATCCAGAGCTAGTTGCACAAAAAACTGCCAACAAAGGTATAAAAGTAGACATTAATAAAATAATATCACTAGATAGCGAACGATTAGCAGTACTGCAAGCCGTAGAAACACTTCGCCAAAAACGAAACGAAAATTCTTCAAAAATGAAGGGCGGAAAGCCTGACCAATCTGTTATAGACGAAGGTAAAATTCTTAAAACAGAACTTACAGACAAAGAAGAAAAATTAAATAAGCTAACCGAAGAATTTGAAACGTTACTAAAGCAAGTTCCAAATATGCATTTTGATGACGTTCCGATTGGCGATGAATCTGCATCGGTAGAAGTTAAACAATACGGCAATAAAGATATTGGCGCAAAAGACCACCTAGATTTTGCTACCGAACGTGGTTGGGTAGACTTTGACCGTGGCGCAAAAGTTGCTGGTGCAAAGTTCTATTTTTTAAAGGGTGATCTTGCTCTTTTAGAAAACGCAGTTGTTCAGTACGCAATAAATAAGGTGACAAAAAAAGGTTTTACCTACATGACAGTTCCTCATATGGTTAACAGTCGTACGGCTACAGGCACAGGATTTGCACCTAGATCAACAGATCAAAGTGACGAATATTTTATTGACGGCGAAGATTTGTCGCTTATTGCAACTGCCGAAATGCCAATTACTGGCTATCATGCAGACGAAATCATAGAAGAAAAAGACCTGCCATTAAAGTACGCCGGTCTTAGCCCTTGCTACCGCAAAGAAGCAGGAACATACGGCAAGCACACCAGGGGATTATTTAGGGTTCACCAATTTAATAAGTTAGAAATGTACGCGTTTACTTTGCCAGAAAAAAGTGAAGAAATGCACCAAAATATCTTAGCCATCGAAGAAGAAATTTGGCAAGAAATTGGAATTCCTTACCATGTAATCAATATTGCTAGTGGTGACTTAGGCGCCCCTGCAGCAAAAAAATACGACATAGAATATTGGTCTAAAGTTGACGGAAGCTACAGAGAAATAACCAGTTGTTCTAATTGTACAGATTTTCAGACACGAAATCTTAATATCAGAGTTCGACGAACCGACGGTAAGGTAGAGCTTTTGCATTCGCTAAATGGTACAGCCGTATCTATGGCCAGAACATTGGTAGCTATTTTAGAACATTACCAAACTTCAGATGGTATGTTGGCTATTCCAAAAATTCTTCAAACTTATATGGGAGGTAGGGAACAGATATGAAATTAGAAATAAGCGCAGTACACATGGAACTAGAGCCAGATTTAAAAAAGTATATAACTAAAAAGATTAATAAATTAGATAAATATGTGCCAAAACCAGCGCGCGAATCAGTTCACGCCAGCGTTATTTTAAAAGAATCGCATTCAAAAAATAAAAGACAATTTACCTGCGAAATAATTATAACTCTACCCCAAGAAAAAATCGTAGTAAGTGAAAGTACTTTAAATATCTTTGCGGCTACAGATATTGCCGAAGCAACTCTTAAAAATAGACTAATAAAATACAAAGAACAAAAAGTTAGCGAACGGTCTGGTCATAAAGATCGTAAAGTTCGTAAATTTTTAGGTAAAATACTATCGCGCTAATCAACCCTGTTAGGGTATAATAATATCAGAATGACAGTTTAAGGTGGGTAAACTGCAGACGGTCTCACGTCTGCTTGTCGAATATAAGAAATACCTAAGGGGAATTAATAGTGAAAAAATTTGTAAAACGAGTACTAGGCGATCCGCAAGTAAAAACACTTAAACGTCTTAAAAAGCGTGTTACAACAATAAATGCATTAGAAGATAAATATAAAAAGTTTACAGACAAAGAACTAGCACAACAGACTGATGTGCTTAAAAAACGACTAGACGGTAAAGACACTCTAGATACAATTTTGCCAGATGCTTTTGCGCTTGTTCGCGAGGCATCCAGAAGAGTATTGGGAATGCGACATTTTGACGTTCAGCTTATTGGTGGAATGGTATTGCACGAAGGCAAAGTTGCCGAAATGAAAACCGGAGAAGGTAAAACATTAGTAGCAACACTTCCGATGTACCTAAACGCAATAACCGGTAAAGGTGCTCACCTTGTAACGGTAAACGACTATCTTGTACAACGTGATGCAGGTTGGATGGGTCAAATTTATACATTCTTAGGACTAACCGTAGGTGTTATTATTCCTGATCAGTCATTTATTTTTGACGCAAATTACAATAACAAAGACCACGAAGACGAACGATTTAAGCACCTAAAGCCAGCATCAAGACAAGAAGCCTACCGTGCAGACATTACATACGGTACAAACAACGAATACGGCTTTGATTACTTGCGCGACAACATGGTAAGAGAAACAGAACAACTACGTCAACGAGAACTAAACTACGCTATCGTGGACGAAGTCGACTCAATTTTAATCGACGAAGCAAGAACCCCTTTAATTATCAGCTCATCTGCGGCAGCAAGTGGCAGTGCTTATCTTCAGTTTGCAAAAGTATCACGTCAGCTTGTTAAAGATAAACATTTTGAAGTCGACGAAAAGCGCCGATCATGCGTACTAACAGACGAAGGCATAGAATATATAGAAAAATCTTTGGGCATCAAAAACCTTTACGATACAGCAAATATCAGAACAATTTATCATCTAGACCAGGCCCTAAAAGCGCATGGCCTATTTAAACGCGACAAAGATTACGTAGTAACAAAAGACGGTGAAGTAGTGATTGTAGACGAATTTACAGGTCGTTTATTAAAAGGCCGAAGATACAACGAAGGTCTTCACCAGGCAATAGAAGCAAAAGAAGGTGTCGAAGTTCAAGAAGAATCAATGACACTTGCAACAATTAGTTTTCAGAATTATTTTAGACTATACAGCAAGCTTTCTGGCATGACAGGTACAGCAAATACCGAAGCAGAAGAATTCCACATGATCTATAAGCTAGAAGTAGTAGAAATACCACCAAACAGAAAAGTCTCTAGATTAGATAAATCAGACAGAATTTATCGTACAGAAGCAGGAAAATTCAAAGCTATTGCTAAAGAAGTTAAGCGGCTCCAAACTAAGGGTCAACCCGTTTTGATAGGTACGGTATCTGTAGAAAAAAACGAACTGTTAGGTTCGCTACTTAAAAAAGAAGGTGTTACGCACCAAGTATTAAACGCAAAAAATAACGAACGCGAAGCTAAGATTATTGCAGACGCAGGTAAAAAAGGCGCTGTTACATTAGCTACTAACATTGCAGGACGTGGTACCGACATTGTATTAGGCGAAGGCGTGATCGAAGTCGGAGGACTATTTGTTCTTGGTAGCGAACGACACGAATCTCGGCGAATCGACAATCAGTTACGAGGACGTGCTGGTAGACAGGGTGATCCAGGAGAAAGTCAGTTTTTTGTTAGTACAGAAGACGATTTAATGCGTATATTTGGCGGCGAACGAATCGCAGATATTATGAACCGACTAAAAATCGACGACAATACTCCAATCGAAAACAGAGTAATTAGTAAAAGCCTAGAAAGCGCACAAAAAAAGGTTGAAGGCTTTAACTTTGACATGCGTAAAAACGTCGTTGAATATGACGATGTCATGAACAGACACCGTAAAGCAACTTACACAATGCGCCGAGAAATCTTGCATCAAGCAGAAATTAGCGGTCGAATTAAAGAATTTATTAAAAACGAAGTAAAAACTCTTGTTCATTCACCAGATTCACTAAAATCAGGATTCGATAAATTAATATCAGACGTTTTTCCTTTTGACGAAAATCAACTAGATAAACTATTTGATATGGATTCAAGCAAGTTCCAAAAAACACTAGAATCAGAAGCACTCGAAGCATATAAAGACAGAGAAGAAGTTTTTGGATCAGAAAATATGCGAAAAGTAGAACGCGATATTTACTTGCAGATTTTAGACAACCTTTGGATGCAACACTTAGAAAACATGGATCACATGCGTGAAGGCATTCATTGGATTTCGGTTGGTCAAAGAGACCCATTGGTAGAATACCGACGACAAGGTCAAATTATGTTCGAAACTATGCAACAATCACTACGACACGAAGTTTTAAAGGCTTTGTTTAGAGCAGAACCAGCTAATTTTAATGATCTAGATGAACCTACAGAAACAGAACTTACAAAAGCTGCAAGACAATCAGTAGATAATGCCGATAAAATCTTAGACGCAACAGAATTTGAAGAAGATGATTTTATTACATCTAAATCAGCAGTAAATGTTGCAGCAAAAAAGCACAACGTAAAAAAGAAGGCGCACAAGGCTGAGCGCACACGCAAAAAACAGGGTCGTAAGAACAAATAATAAGTCAATTAGTCATTAGTCTAATGTCGCTTGTAATCAGTATCTACTAACGACTAGTAACAAGCTACTAAAGACAGATCGCAGATTTCATGAAACATACTGTAAAAGAACACACACTAAAAAACGGACTAAAAGGACTTGTTTTGCACGTGCCCGAAGCACCGGTTATAAGCATAGAATTTAGTTTTAGAGCAGGTGAGTTTTTATTAGATAGAAACAAGTGGGAAACAGCACACGTCATGGAACATTTAATGTTGGGCGCGAATGGTAGTTTTAAAACTGCCAGAGCATTTCAGGCCGAACTAGAAAAAAATGGTGCATACAGTAATGCCAGTACAAGTGCTTACGACGTAAATTACGAAGTCGAATGTGCCGCATTCGAAGCTGACAGAGTAATTAAATTACTTATTGGAGCAATAGAATCGCCTATTTTTAAACCTAGTGAATTTAAGGCAGAATTTGGCAACGTATCAGAAGAACTAGTAGGGCGATCAAATAATCATTTTAGAACTCTTAACCTAGCTTTAAGAACGGCACTTGGATTTTATAGCGTACCAGATCAAGAACGTGTCGAACTAATGAAAAACGTTAGCCTAGAAGACGTCAAAGAACATTATGCACAAACACACAGTATAAGTAATGCCCGATTTGTTATTGCAGGTGACGTAAAACCAAGTCATATTAAACTTCTTGAATCAATGAAACTACCTGGTACAACAGAAAGAATTTCACTACCAGACGAAAAACCCAAAGTACTTAATACCCCGGTAACAATATTAAGAAAAGATGTACCAAATATATATTTTTATATAGATTCATACGCACCAAGACTCTTAAACCAAACAGAAAAAGACGCACTTTCTGTAGCGTCAACGCTATTAACAGAAACACTACATTCAAAATTATTAGGTGCAGCCAGAGAAAAAGGACTAGTTTACGCTATGGGCTCTGGGCAACAACAAATTAAAGGTTATAGTAGTTTTTGGTTAGGTGCTCAAGTTAGCAAAAAAAATGCAGTAAAATTATTTGACCTTACACGTGACGTATTTCAGGGTATGAAACAAGGTGGTATTACCGCAGAAGAACTTGATTCCGCAAAACAGTATATGAAGGGCAGGCACGCTCGTTCTGCGCAGACTGTAACCGGTTTATTAGGAAAATACAGTCACGAATACTATCAAACCGACGAATATATAGACGAAGCATCGTTCCAGGACAGAATAGAATCAGTTACCGCAAAAGATGTTTGTGACGTGCTAAATCTTACATGCAGTGGCGAATGGGCTTTTGGTTTATTGGGCGACATATCAGACACTACGTCATCACTTTTGTATGACAAAGTAGTCAGCGTGTTACACTAATCACATAACGTGGAAGACTTAAATAAATCAGTCGAACAACTTAAAAACTTGGTATCTAAGACTAAGTTAAAAGTACCAATAATTAAATTTCAAAATGAACTAAAAGACTACGAAGACTTAATGAATGATCCAATATTTTGGTCAGACGTAGCTAAGGCTCAAGAAATATCAAAAAAACAATCAGTACTAAAAAAAACTATAGATTTTTGGACATTATTAGACGATAAAATAATAGAAATCATTGAACTCATAGAACTAGACGACAGTTCTTTAATTCCAGACATAAAAAAACAGTTTGACGAAGTAAATAAAAACTTCTTAGAAGCAAAACGAGAACTAGAATTTAACGGAGTTTACGATAATAACGACGTAATTTTAAGAATTTTAGCCGGTGCTGGAGGTACCGATGCACAGGATTGGGCTGGAATGTTGCTGCGCATGTATATTCGCTACTGCGAATCGCACGATATCAAAACAGCCATCTTAGACGAATCACCTGGCGACGAAGCAGGAATAAAAAGTGTCACTATGAGTTTGTCGGGAGGCTCTTATTTGTACGGAAAATTAAGAGGTGAACATGGAGTACACAGGCTTGTAAGGTTAAGCCCATTTAATGCAGATTCACTAAGACAAACAAGTTTTGCACGTGTCGAAATTATGCCTAAAATTGACCAAAGTACCGATCTAGAAATTGACGAAAAAGATTTAAAAATAGATGTTTACAGAAGTGGCGGAAAGGGTGGTCAAAGCGTAAACACTACTGATTCGGCCGTAAGAATCACCCATATTCCAACTAATATTGTTGTAGCAATTCAGAACGAAAGATCGCAGTTACAAAATAAAGAAACAGCAATGACTATTTTACGCTCAAAGCTTGCGGCACTTGCAACCGAACAGCACAAAGAAAAAATATCTGAACTTAGAGGTCCAAATGAAGAAGCTGCATGGGGTAATCAGATCAGAAATTATGTATTACATCCCTATAAAATGGTAAAAGATTTGCGTAGCTCTTACGAAACTAGTGACACCGATGCAGTTTTAGACGGTAAATTAGACGAATTTATAACTGCGTATTTAGAGTCAACTAAGCAGTAGTGCTATACTTATAACGTGATACTTTTAGATCGAGTTAGCAAAAGCTATAACAAAAAGGGAATTGCGCTAGAACGCATTAGTCTTCATGTTGAGCCTAAAGAATTTGTTATTATTGTTGGTACCAGCGGTGCGGGCAAAAGCACACTACTTAAACTGCTAACCAGAGAAGAAAAGCCAACTAGTGGCAAGATTATTGTTGGTGGAATAGACTACGAACGACTAAAAGACAAAGACATACCTTATTTACGAAGAAAAATCGGAGTTGTGTTTCAGGACTTTAAATTACTACCAGGAAAAACCGTATTCGAAAACGTAGCATTTGCACTAGAGATTGTAGGATTATCTAATAAAGAAATCAGACACACTGTGCCTAAAGTACTTGATCTTGTTGGCCTAAAAGGCAAGGCAGATAATTACCCAGGCGAATTATCTGGTGGAGAAAGACAACGTGTAGCAATAGCAAGAGCAGTTGTACGGCAGCCTAAAATTCTTATTGCAGACGAACCTACTGGCAACCTTGACCCTAAGCACGCATGGGATGTAATTAGAGTTCTAGAAAAAATTAATCATTATGGAACAACGGTTCTTTTAACTACTCATAACCAAGAAATCGTAAATAAGTTAAAACGTAGAGTTATTACAATAACAGATGGCCATATAGTGTCCGACAAATCTGGCGGCAGTTATAAATGAAAAGAAAACTAATTAGTCTTTTACGAATCATACGATCAGGAGGCAATAACTTTATAAGAAACGCCTGGTTATCTATTGCTGCAACAGCAGTTATGATGGTCGCTTTAACTATAATACTTTCTGCAGTAGTACTTAATGTTACTGCCCGCAATGCAGTAAAAGAACTAAGCAAAAAAATCAAAGTTACTGTTTACCTTAAAGATGACGTTTCAGAACCACGACGCACTATTATAATGAGTAGGCTAAAAGCCGAACAAGGTGTAGACGACGTAGCTTATGTTGATCGCCGTGAGGCCGAACGAAGATTCAAAACGAATGTTTCAGACGGCGACAAAGTATTTATAGAACAAGCTCTTGCACTAACTGGCAACACAACCTTACCAGAATCACTCGAAGTATCTTTAACAGATTTATCTAAGAGTGGGGCAGTAGTAAAGGTGGCAAAAGAAGATGGCTATAAAGATGCTGTAGACGATGTGTCGGTGGGCAAAAATGACGTTGCAAAAGAAACTATCGAACGTGCAACTAGTGCTCAAAAATATATAGTCCGAGGTAGTATTTTTGCCGCAGTATTATTTGCCGCAGTATCGGTGTTGATTATTTTTAACACAATACGTATGGCGATTTTTACAAGAGGCGAAGAAATAAGAATAATGAAGCTAATAGGTGCTACGCCAAACTACATCAGAGGTCCATTTTTAGTTGAATCATGTATGTACGGCATAATTGCCGGTATATTAGCTAATGTATCTGTATATACTGCAATTTTAAGCCTAGGTCCTAAACTGCAAAATCAAGCAGAATTTGCACAAAGCTATAACTTTTTTACTAGCACGGGCATGATGTTTCTTTTGTTGTTTGCATCTGTATTTTTAGGAATAATTGTAGGAATTGTTTCGTCACTTCTTGCAATGCATAAACACTTAAAACTTAAACACTGGTAGGTAACTAAACCCTAATATTGCTTATTTATAGTGTTTATGCTATAATAATCAAATGATTCACGAATCGAACGAACATCTTAAAGATCCACTTGTAAGCCTTAAGCATGACTTAAAAAATCTTGCAAAAATTTACGCACTTTCAGCCGACAGGTCGGATTCGTACTTACACCCTGACGGTAGTGTTTATACTATCGAAAGTCCTTGGCATGATACTCTACATTTTCCTGAAGGAAACAATTTTCGTTCGTATTCAGTAACTTATGACGAAGGTTCTAGCCTTGATTCAGAACTAAAACAAACGTCATACAATCTAGATGTATATACAGGTAAGTTGTTTAAAATTGTTCAAACTACTTCTTCAAAAAGTACTAGTAACGAAAAATACAAACCCGTAGATGATTTAAACGCTGAGTTTGATGTTTTAAGAGGATTATTTACTCAGGGATTAAAAGCCCGTAATTATAATGACGATGTTGTAACTGAAGAAGTTAACAATATTATGAATAAAAAATTTAGCGACGAAATGGTGCCATTAATTAGTAATATCGAAGACGAATCATACGATACTACTACCGAGATTTTTTCTGAAGAAGATATTAACCCAGTCGAATTAGAGCATACGATTAGCCAAGCTTTAATAGCTGCTAATACTCAACAATAGTATATTGCTATCAAAAAATGTTACCGTGCGCTTATGTTATAATAATTAGGTGAATAAGACTCTACGTCTAAGACAAAAATTATCTTCGTTTTTTATTATACCTATACTTTTTTTTGGGTTTTTAAATAGTAACACAAACGCAATAAGTTCTACCGAACTGTCTGCTCAAGTAAAGGCTCTGCAAGCACAAATCAATGACGGTAATGCAAAAGCTAAAGAACTATCGGCTCAGGCAGATAACTTAAAAAAAGCAGTAGCTGCATTAGATATTCAAATCGAACAAGCTAATAATCAAATTGCTCAAACTACTCTTAAGATTGCCGAACTACAGGCAAATTTAGACGCGACTCAGGCAGAATTAGATAAACAAAAAGACCTGCTTAAAGACAGTATGGTGGCTCTATACAAAAAGGGTGGTGCATCGTCGGTAGAACTATTAATTGGCAGCGATAGTTTTTCTCAGTTTATTGACAGTCAAGAATACTTAACAAGGCTAAAATCGGCAATCCAAAAATCAACCGAAAAAGTAATTTTGTTAAAACAACAAATTCAATCTCAGCAAGACGAACAAGAAGAATTATTAAAAATTCAACAAGCACAAAAAGATGCGGTTGCTGCTAGCCGTAGTGAACGCGTAGGTTTATTAGAACAAACTCAAGGCGACGAAGCGCGATATAGATCAATGGTTAGTTCCTTAAAATCTCAGCAAGCCGAAGTTAACAAGGCATTATTTGCTCAAATTCAGCTAGAACGAGGCAATGGCAATAACGGTGGTTACCCGTATAACGATTACGCATTTAGTATGATTCCTTACGGCTGTGGCCCGGGTGAAGGTCCAGACAGATGGGGCTATTGCACTCGGCAATGCGTAAGTTATGCGGCATGGGCAGTCGAACGTTCTGGTCATCAGGCACCAATGTATTACGGAAACGCCAAAAACTGGGTGTATGCAGCACCGGCTTCATGGCAGTTTAATAGTCCAAGAGCAGGCGATGTTGGTGTAGCTACAGGTGGTGGTTTTGGGCACGTTGCTTATGTAGAGACCGTGTACGGTGACGGAACCATGAGAATAAGTCAGTATAACGCACAGGTTTCTGGTGAATATAGTGAAGCAACAGTATCGGTATATTTCTTTAATAAATACATACGTTTTCCTTAATTGAAATAATTTGTGCTAAGCCGTAGCGTATAATAAATACAAGTACAATAATCAATCAGAGGGAATATTTTAGTGGAAGAAAAACAGAAAAATCCAGTTCAGCAACCTGTAAAACCAACAA
>CALRCT010000003.1 GCA_943354655.1 uncultured Candidatus Saccharimonas sp.
CAATAGCTCTAGAAAATACCAAACCTGCCATTGCCACTAAATATGCCCAGGGATAAAAATGTAAATCTAAATCAAATTTTTGACCTATCGCTAGTGGCAATAATAACCAAAGTCCAGCACTAAACCATCTGTTAGCTTCAGAACGGTTTTGTAATGATATATAAATATTTATTAAAAGCGCTGCTACAACAGCAATTAACAAAACAGTCTTTGAACTATTACCCCAAATAAGTGGCGCACAGGCGACCAAACCGGCAACTATACCCCAGTCGTTTCCTTTGTTTATTTTTTCTTGAAGAATATAAGTGACACTAATTGCTAATGAAATGCCTAAAGTAAGCCATGGCATACCTGCAAACAAACTGCACATTATGGTAAAAATGCTAATAGATAGATACGCGTACTGAGCAGTCCCATCCATAACATATTTGAACATTTTATTACCCATTAATAGCGTTCCAAACTGAACAAGCGTAGCCAATAAAAGTAAAACTACCGTCTGATCATTTGGCAAAACAGGATTGCTAAAATATTTTGCAAATACTATCGGTAAAGCGGTCAAACCTATGACAGACAAAAGGTAGGCGTCAGGACGTTTTTGTTTATACGACACAAAAATAGAAACAGCTATAAAAATTACAACCTGAATAATAAATTGCAGTTTTGATTGCCAACTAAGCGCAACTGCAAATGCTGCAGAAAGTATTAATACACTAGAAAAATTAAATACTAGCTTTTCTTTTGCTTTGATTATTATTGTTAAAGCACTTTGCAAAATATTCAAAACAGTAAGTACAACTGCTGTTTCGGCAAAACTTTTTGTAATACCATAATAAATTATTGCTACTGCGGCCAATCCAGAAACATGAGACACTACTGCGTTTTCGGACTGTTCATCATTTACAGTATCAGTTGCTTGAATTGCGTAATAAATTGCACTTAATAACAAGGATATCCCTAGTTGTATAATTCCGTGCTTTCCGACTAAGGCTATTGAACCTACCAAAGAAATAGGCAATAATAACATTCCGCTAACATTACTAGATTCCCTAAAATCTTCGGCTAAGTTCTTTTTTCTGGCAATAATAGACAGCGACAAGCCAATAATAGCTAATCCCCATCCAAAAAAGTACAACGGCACATTAACTACAGCAATAGACGCCTCAAACAACGATACAAAAGTAAAAATTAAAAGATAATTTAACAATGGGTTTCTTAACTTAATAAGTGCGTGGTAATACATGCCTAAACACAAAGCAGAAGTACCTAACCAAACTGTTGCACCATTTTGTTTATCAAATATGTAGGTAAAAGCTGCTAATCCTATTAGCGGTGCAATAGCCATTCCAATTCCAACAAAAGCAGTGCCAGCCTGCTTAAATCTAGGCCTGTTGTCATAAATCCAAATACCACCGCCGTATAATACAAATGCCACCAACAAAACAACAAACGTTCGTAATGTTCCGTTAAGTCCACCAAATGCGACAAAAAGACCCGCAGATGCAACTAATAAAAATGCACCAAAATATAATAGCAATGATGCGTTGTCTAGCTGAACCTGTGCTTTAGTTTTTTCGACAGGTTGATGAATAGGAACTTGAGCTATATTTGCTACAAATTGAGTAGAATTTATATTTAATTTATTAGATTTTGCCGGCAATTCATCGTAATCTTTATAACCTTGCTTATTAAGATCTAAAAGCATGCGTTCTAAAAGTGCTTTTTCGGATTTAGTTTTTACTATTAGCCTATAGCTTTTAATAAAATTTACCCATCCTTTGTCGTAAGCTTTAACTTCCGAATCTGTTATATTTGGGCCATTTGGTTCGTTTTTATTATTTTTAAAAATTAAATATAACACCAGAATCAGTAGCAGCAAACTAAACATAAATAGATACTCCTCTTATAGTTTGTACTATAGCATAAGAGTTTTTTTTAGTCGTTAAATACGATTTGGCTTATAAATAATTATAAAAAATGGTTGATGCAGTGTTATCAAAACTAGAAAAATCAATTTCAGACAAAAACGTTGGCTGTAATGTATTATTTTTTGTATCTATATAACCTATTTCTGCAATTTCTTTGGCGCCATGAGTAGTTTTGCTAAGATCGATATTCGTATATTCATCTACGTTCAATATATTAAAGAAAAACTCTATGTTTTCTACATCTTTATAAAAATATTGCTGAACATACATCAGGTTACCAATTTGCGGCTCAACGCCTGTTTCTTCGACGATTTCGCGTGCTAATGCCGGTATTAATGGTTCGCCCATATCTACACCGCCACCAATAGTACACCAAAAATTCGTAATGTTTTTAGAAGCTTTGTACGGATTTAATTTTACGCACAACAAGTTGCCGTCCTTAACAAATATACCTCTTACCGCAATACGCCTATTCATATTAATATCTTATCAGATTATTAATACTATTATTCTAATGTTTGTAGCACTTGTTGCATTGCTGGCGCAAAACGATCATAAACCCTGTCTAACAAAATACCTGTTAAGCGTGACAGCGGAACGTACTCGTTAGGTACATATGTTAAAGACGACAAAACCTTAACTGACCCTTCTGTATCCCAATGTAGTACAGCAGAGTCTTGTTCTTTGTCGGCCGTAGCTGACAGTATTATTGCCCCTACACGTCTAGATGCTTTTAAGATGCTAGTTGATTCGATTGCCGCAACAAGCTCTAACGGATCTACGATTATTGCCTTATTACGTCTTACTATTCCAAAATTACCCAATTCATTACTGATAGTAGGTCTTGGTTTTGATTCACGTAACCAATGTCTTGCGTCAAATATTAACTGTTCAAAATCTCGTGCCATTAAAAGCAATAATACACACTAGTATTAATTTATACAAAAAGTACCTAATGTAGATTATTCAACATATTTAAAAATGCCCCTTTCGGGGCATTTTTTTATTTTTCGTCGACTACTTCGCCTTCGATCGGCTCTTCGCCTTCTTTTTTGGCTTCTTCGCCTTCTACTGGTTTTTCTGCTTCAGCAGATTGCTCGTACAATTTTGCACCTATTGGCATAATTTTGTCAGTAAGTTCTTTTGCTGCTGATTCGTATTCTTCTTTGCTAGAAGTTTCTGCATCGGCAACTTTTTTAGCTGCTTCGATAGCTTCGTCCAAAATCTTCACATCGTCTTCACTGATTTTTTCTTTATTGTCATCTTTAAGTTTTTGAGCCTGATAAATTGCGCTATCCAATTGGTTTTTGGCTTCTACGCCTTCTCGTTTAGCTTTATCATCTTCGGCATGAGCTTCGGCGTCTTGACGCATTTTTTCAATTTCTTCTTTGTCTAATCCGCCAGAACCCTGAATTGTTATATTCTGTTCTTTGCCAGTACCTTTATCTTTAGCTGTAACATTTAAAATGCCGTTAGCGTCAAGGTTGAATGTCACCTCTACCTGAGGAACGCCTCTAGGTGCTGGGGCAATACCGTCTAAGACAAAGCGACCTAAAGATTTATTATCTGCCGCAAATTCTCGTTCGCCTTGTAGAACATGAATTTCTACCTGATTTTGGTTATCGGCAGCAGTACTAAATGTTTCGCTTTTGCTAGTAGGAATTGTAGTGTTGCGTTCTATAAGCTTAGTGCTTACGCCACCCATAGTTTCGATTCCAAGACTTAGTGGAGTCACGTCTAGTAGCAATACGTCCTTTACGTCACCTTGCAATACACCGCCTTGAATCGCGGCGCCAATTGCAACGACTTCGTCAGGGTTAACACCTTTCATTGGGTCTTTGCCAAAAATTTCTTTAACTTTTGCTACAACAGATGGCATACGTGTCATTCCACCAACTAGTACAACAGCATCAATATCTTTTGCCGTTAAGCCTGCATCTTTTAATGCCTTAATACAAGGTTCTGCAGTTTTATTTATTAATTCACCGACTAGTTGTTCTAGTTTTGCGCGGCTAAGTTTATGTTCAAAATGTTTTGGACCATCTGCGTCGGCTGTCAAAAATGGTAAGTTAATATCAATATCTTGGCTTGTGCTAAGTTCGATTTTTGCTTTTTCGGCTTCGTCACGTAATCGTTGCATTGCTGCGTTATCGCCAGAAATATCTATACCTTGGTCTTTTTTAAATTCAGCAACAAAATAATTTACTAAAACGCGGTCAAAATCTGCACCACCAAGATGCGTATCGCCGTTAGTACTTTTAACTTCAAATACGCCGTCACCTAGTTCTAATATAGATACGTCAAATGTACCGCCACCAAGGTCAAAAACAGCTATTTTTTCGTCACCCTTGTTTTCTTTATCTAGACCGTAGGCAAGCGCTGCGGCTGTCGGTTCATTAATTATTCGCTTAACTTCTAGGCCAGCAATTTTTCCGGCATCTTTAGTTGCTTGGCGTTGACTGTCATCAAAATATGCAGGAACTGTAATAACTGCTTCTGTTACAGGTGCGCCCAAAAATGCTTCTGCATCTGCTTTTAGTTTTCCTAAAATCATTGCAGATACTTCTTCTGGACTATATTCTTTACCGTCCATTTTAACTTTTGTACTGTTTCCAGACTTAACAATCTCGTAGCCCATAAGTTTTAGATCTTTTTGAACTTCTTTGTCGTTAAAGTTTCGTCCAATTAGTCTTTTAACTTCGTAAACAGTGTTTTTAGGATTAGTAACTTGCTGGCGACGAGCTAATGCTCCTACCAAACGTTCACCCTTTTTATTAACAGCAACAACGCTAGGTGTTGTTCTTGCGCCTTCGTTATTAGATATAATTTCTGGTTTGCCTGACTGCATAACAGCCATTGCGCTATTTGTAGTTCCTAAGTCGATTCCAATAATTTTTCCCATTATTTTCCCCTATTTTTAGTAATTGATTCTGGCACTTATTATACACGAGTGCCAATAGTTATGGCAATACTAAAATTGGCACTCTACTTATTTGAGTGCCAATTTAACTAATTATATAATCGTGTGTCGTCCAGTAATTTCGTCTATGCGGTCAAGGTTTTTTGCGATTTCGCTTGCAGTTTCGTCATCACCAGCCAACCAAGCTATTTCTATTTGATGCACCATTGGCATCTTTGGCGGATATTTTGCTCTTATAGTGGTGATTTCTTCAAGAATATTTTGTTCGTTATATGAAAATAAAAATGGATCAATATCAGACATAATTATTCGCCTGACTTTACTCGGACCATAGCGTGTCTTAATACTTCTTCGTTAAGTACATAGCCTGCTTGAAGTTCTTCGGTGACTGTTTCTACAGATCCAGAACCTTCTTCCATACTTACAGCTTCGTGTAGGTTTGGATCAAATACTTCACCAACTGTTTTTATTCGTTCAACTCCCAATTTATTAAGAATAGTTTCGAATTGCTTAACTGTACCGGCGACACCCTTTAAATATTCACTGTCCGCAAGATCACTGGGCGTGTTTTTTAATGCTCGTTCAAAGTTATCGATTACAGGTAATAGTTCTTTTATGACTAATGATTTATAAAACGTACCTAGTCGTGCTTTGTCTTCTTCGGCTCGACGTCGTACGTTTACTGAATCTGCTCGTTCACGCAATAATGCATCTGTTAATTCTGACACTTGCTGCATTAATTCTTCTGCGTTGGGAATTTGTGGTGTGTTTTCTTTTTTAGACATACATACTTTCTTCTAAGGTTTTTCCTGCTCGTTCTACTAGACTCATTACATCTTTATAACTTTGGCGTGTAGGGCCCAAAACACCTATAAAGCTACGGTCGCTAAATGGGCTTCTAAATTTACTAATAATCAAACTACAGCCACTGTTGCGACCAATTGGATTTTCGGCGCCTATATAAACACTTAATGCTTCGTTTGGTGCTGCTTCACGCAACCAAGGTTCAAGATTATCTAATAGTCTTGCAACTTCTTGGACCTGAGAAGGATGAATAAATTCGGGCTGACCAAATAAATTAGAAAGTCCACTCATATAAAGTTGATTACCAATAGTTGCAAGTCCAAGGTTATGAGTTAATTCTACAAGTGTATCTACTGTGTTTCTAATGATGCGTTCAGGTAAACCTCCTGGGGTTGTTCGTGCTGCCAAAGCTCGTTCTGACCGCGCGCTAGGCAATAGCGGTTCCTGGGATTCGCTAATAAAGTTTACATAAAATCTGTATCCTTTGTCGGTCGGTACACGTCCTGCACTAGTATGAGGCTGTACAATAAATCCTAATCGTTCAAGTTCTGCCATTTCGGCACGAATAGTAGCGCTAGACACTCCAAATGCCTTTGCAAGCAAATTAGACCCAACTGGGCTGGCAACTTCGGCATATTGTTCTACTATGCTGTGTAAAATAGCTTTTTGACGTTCTGTCATATCTTAATGAGCATAACATTTTTGGCAGTCACTACGCAAGAGTGCTAAAACGCTGACTACCTAAGATACTGGACTAGTTCTTCGGCTAGTTCTTTAATTCCCGAATCCGTATCTTTAGTTAAGTTTTTGCCATTTAATAGTTCTTTAGCCGTAAAATGAACATCGTGATTAACTAAAAGCGTAAAAGCCGGGTGATCTAGTGCTGTTCTGATTTCCATACTAGCACTGCGCAGTCGTCGCATTTTTTCGCTGTCGGTAATACTGCCCCTAGTTCCTAAACGACTCATCCAAACTTCATAACTTGGAGGTAAAATAAATACCGGCCTAAATCCAGGTACAGCAACCGTAAGTTCAAGTGCTCCTTGTACATCAATTTCCATAACTGGTCGTTTTCCGTCAGAAATAGCTTTTTTTACAGATTCTATGCTGGTACCGTAACAAGTTTCGCCGTGAACTGCTTTTACTTCTAAAAACTCTTTACGAATAACCATATCTAACATTTCTTTTGGCGTAACAAACCAGTATTCTTTTCCGTTTACTTCTAGTTCGCCGTGATTTAATCTAGGTGATCTGGTTGTATGAGAAATTACAGCTTCAAAATTAGAGTTATTAATCAAATATTCACTTATCGTGTTTTTGCCTGCAGCGGTCACGCCACACAATACCAATAGGTCTCCTGATTTAGCTAAAGTTTTAGCTTCTTCTGGCATATTGTATGTAGATATTGCAGAATGCAAGTCCGACAGTGTTTGATGTTCCATAGTATAATTATAAGAGAAGATACAATAAAGACAAGGAGTAAAGCCATTAAAGCACCACAGTTTTCACTACACGATCAAAATGGAATATTGCGCACCAATAATGATTATTTAGGTAAATGGTTAATAATTTACTTTTATCCAAAAGACGACACTCCTGGATGCACTAAAGAAGCGTGTAATTTTAGGGACGGCCGCGAAGTTTTAAGCCAAATGGGCGCCGAAATAGTCGGAATAAGCAAAGATACTGTTGATTCGCATTCTAAATTTATTAATAAACACGATCTTAATTTTACGTTGTTGGCTGACCCTGATCATTCTACAATCGAAGCTTTTGGATCTTGGGTTCCTAAAAAATTCATGGGTAAAAGTTACGTAGGAATTAACCGCGACACATATCTTATAGATCCAAAAGGAATGATAGTTAAAAAATACGAAGACGTTGACCCTAAATCTCACATAAAAGACATTATGAGTGATTTAAAAGAGCTGTCTGTCTAAAATTCGTCCGAAACGCCTAAGCGTCCAAATAACAAATCTGCGCTAGAGCGCGCCAATTGATCGCGGTGTTCTGTTATTGTTCCACCAGCAATAATAATTTTAATTTCTGATACTGCTAATTCAAGGTCGTCGTTTAAAACAAATCTATAGTTTGTGTCAGACAATGCAGTGGGCAACGAATCGGCTGCTTCGCGCATTCGTGCTTCTAGGTCCATTGATCGTCCGGTGCCGATTCTGTGCATCCATTCGACGTATCCTGGAGGTAGAATATAAATCGGAATAACACTGTTAAATCCTAATGATCTAAATTTTGGAATAGCGCTTGCCATAATAGCCATAGTCGCAGCACCTTCTTTAGGGTAGCTGTCTAACCTAGTACCATAAAATTCATCACTGTTAGAAACCAAAAACTGAACGTACAAACCACTTTTAATTTCTTCTAGTATCGTAAAGTAGTCACTTCTAAAGTTATATTCGTGTCCGTCTCGTTCAAATTCGCGGCGTGGTCGGGTAGTGTCGCTTTTTACGTAGTTGAGTTCCAGTTTTTCTATGATTGTAGTTTTACCGACACCTGTAGGTCCTACAAGAGCAATCAAGTCTATGGCCATGAGACGCCTGATAGTTTCGGGATTGGGTACATAGGAAGTCTGTAACTTTTTTACCCATTCAATAAAATCTTGCTTCTCCATAACCTTATTTAATCACGCTTCAGTAGTACAGTAAACGCTTCGGCAGGAATATCTACTTTTCCGAACCGTTTCATGCGCTCTTTGCCCTTTTTTTGCTTTGCTAAAACTTTTTTCTTACGAGACACATCACCACCATACAAACCTGTCGTAACGTCCTTCCTAAAAGCACTAAGATCCTCGCGCGCAATAAATTTGCCACCTACACCAGCTTGCAATGCAACCTGAAAGTTTTGTCTAGGAATAACATCTTTAAGTTTTTTAACTATATCTCTGCCTAAACCGTTAGCTTCGCTGCGGTGTACCATTATACTTAGTGCGTCTACTCTGTCGCCGGCCACATAAAAATCTAATCTTACTAAATCTTCTGTTCTATAATCGTCTAATTCGTAATTAAAGCTACCGTATCCGCTAGTTATACTTTTTAGTTGATCATAAAAATCTGTTAGCAAGTTGGCTAATGGTGCTTCGAATGTTACTAAAGCTAGCTTTGCATCTATAAAACTAAGGTTTTTTTGTATTCCTCGTTTACTAATAATTAGCTGAATTACTGCTCCTACATAGTCTTTAGGGCATACAACTTCGCCCTTAATCCACGGTTCACGTATGCTAGAAATTTTACTTTGGTCAGGCAAACTACTTGCAGATTTAATATCGATTTCTTCGCCGTTACTCATAACGACTTCATAGTCGGTAGATGGGTTAGTTACTACCAAATCAAGATTATATTCGCGTTCTAATCTTGCTTTAATAATATCCATGTGCAAAAGCCCCAAAAATCCAATGCGTACACCAAATCCAAGAACTGGTGAGTTTTCTGGTTCGTATTGCAAGGCAGAGTCGCTAAGACTCAGTTTATCTATAGCCTCTTTAAGTGCTAAGTAATTTTCGTTACTGTCAGGAAAAAATCCAGCATAAACAAATGGCTTAACAACTTTATAGCCAGCTAGGGCTTCGACAGATGGATTATTAGATAATGTTACCGTATCACCAACACGCGCTTCTCTGGTGCTTTTTAGGTTTGTAACAACGTAACCTATTTCTCCTGTTTTTAAGTCGGTATTTGGTTTCATGTCTGGGCGTAGTGCACCAACTTCTAACGCTATGCCGTTGCTAGCGGCGCTAATCATACGAATCTGAGCACCTTTAGCAATATGACCATCCATTACACGAATATACAAAATAACTCCGCGGTAATCGTCGTAGTAACTGTCAAAAATAAGTGCTCTTGTAGGTGCTGTTTCGCTTCCTTTTGGTGATGGAATTTGGTCAACTACTGCTTCTAAGATTTTTTCTACACCCATTCCTGTCTTTGCGCTAATGTGCAAAATATCTTCTTTGTTACACCCTAGCAGGCTCACAACTTCTGCACTAACTCTTTCAACATCTGCTGCAGGTAAGTCGATTTTATTTAAAACAGGAATAATTGTTAGGTCTGCGGCTATTGCTAAGTACACGTTAGCTAAAGTTTGCGCCTGAATACCCTGACTTGCGTCTACTACTAATATTGCGCCTTCACAAGCTTCTAAACTTCGTGACACTTCATAGCTAAAATCAACATGCCCTGGAGTGTCTATTAAGTTTAGCTGGTAGTCTTTGTACTGCATTCTAACAGGGGCGAGTTTAATAGTGATACCTTTTTCGCGCTCAAGATCCATTTTGTCCAAAAGTTGAGCCTTCATATTGCGCTTATCTACTGTACCTGTGATTTCTAGTAAGCGATCAGCAAGCGTGCTTTTGCCATGATCTATGTGCGCAATAATACAAAAGTTACGAATTTTATCCATTAATATACATTATAACAGAGGTAGTAACTTATTGAATGCGAATCGGTTTAAGAATTATCTTTTTAATCCTAGATGTAATGGCTTGGGCTTGTTCTAATCTAAATGCAGAAGATACCAAAAGATGCGCTGCAAGTGTAGTAACTGTTATTGCAGCAAGCTTAAATCCAAGAGTCAAAAATCCTTTATCTGATGCACCAAGAGGCAAAATGGTAACCATCATAAAAGCAGTTAAAATAGTAAATCCGCTAACCGAAACACTTCGGGTAACGTTATTCCAAAATTCTCTATCTAAAATTTGGCTGTCTCGCCATAGCATAACGACAAGCAAAATAAATACTTCCGAAGCTGCAACAATTGATTGAGCCAAAGCCAAGCCTGTTGCACCGTAAGCATCAGGTCTTGCTAGCCTAAAAGCTAAGACAATATTTAATGCTATAGCAAACAACGATACTAAAAGAGGCGTAACTGTGTCTTTATGCGCATAAAAATATCTTGAAAATAATGTATAGATTATTCTAAAAAATATAGCAATCGACAAAAAACCAAATATCAATGAAATTTGTGGTGCACCTGCCTTAAATATAATACGAGACAAGTAGCCTCTACAGAACCAAGCCAAAATAGAAGCAGGTAGCGCCAACCAAATAAGTACTTGTAGGATTAACTGAAAATCTTTTCTGAACAAATCTGGTCTGTTTTGTGCAATTCGTTCCACTAATCTAGGAAAAGCAGCTGTCGAAATCGTTGTTCCGATTAATAAAATTGGGGCAGTATGAAGTGTAAAAGCGTTTTCATAATATGTTACATATCCATCACCAAGTACTCTTGCCCTGTTAGTTTCTACGATGCTGTTAATAGAATCAACACCTTGATCAATTGATCTTGCAGGTAGTTGTCTTAACACCTGCATAAAGTCATGACTCTTAAAATTTATTTTTGGGCTGTAATGAAAATCAAGTCCTACCAAACCCAATAATACAACCAAAAACTGAAGCAATGCTCCTGCTAGCGCACCTATACCTAGTCCAATTAATCCTATATTTCCTCTGAACAAAAATATGCTAGCAATAATGCAAGAGTTATAAACAATAGGACCGATTGCAAAAAAGAAAAACCTTCCAAATGTTTGTTGTACTGCAGTAAGCACCCCAGACAATGTAAATAGTAAGGGGTTAAACGACACTAACCGCATGATAGTTGTTGCATTATGCAACTGCTCCGGCGACAAGTTAGGCGCAACAATATGCATAAGTTGTTCGGCAAACACCAATATAATGACGCCAATAAATGCCATTATAATTGCCATAAGATTCATAAGGCTGCTGCTAAGTTCCCAAACGCTACGTCGGTCGCTTTTAGCTAAACGCTCGGCCAAAACAGGCATAAAGGCTACACCCAAAACACCAGCGGCAAGTGTCAAAAAAAAGAAATCAGGTATTTTAAACGCGGCAAAGTAGGCGTCGGTACTTTGGGGGCCTGTTGGTAAAAAGCTACCATTAACAGCCATCGTACGTGTAAATCCAAGTACTTGAGCAATAAGCATGGTAGCGACCAGCAGTGTAGCTGCGCCTCCAAGACTTATTCTTTTGTTAGCTTTTTGAAGTATTCTGTTCATTAATCTTTATTATAGATTATTGGCTCAGTAATTAAGAGTGCAATTAATACAATTTTGCAGTTTTTGGCATTGTACTGCCTTCTAATATTTTAAGTACATCTTCTGCTTCTACGGTTTCTTTGTCTAGTAAAGCAACTTTTAATAGTTCTAGATGCTTTTTATTGGCAACTATAACTTCGCGTGCTCGGTCAGCAGCTTCTGTAATTAAGCTTTCGACTTCGTCGTCAATAACTTTTGCTGTTTCGTCACTAAACTGGCGTTCGTGAACTAATCGATCCATCATCATGCCGTCTTCGACATGAAAAACTTGATTGCGTAGTTTTTTGCCCATCCCCTGATTAATAACCATTTCACGCGCAAGTTCGGCTGCTTTTTGTAAGTCAGAACCTGCACCAGTAGTTACTCGGTCAGAACCGTACATAACTTCTTCGGCAATTCGACCACCTAGCATTCTAGCCAAAATGTCTTTGTATTCTACAATACTGTGGTAGCTTTTATCTTCTGGCGGGATAAACCAAGTAACTCCACCCGTACCGCCTCTTGGTATAATCGTAACTTTATGCACCATGTCGCTGTCTGGTAATACGTGTCCTACGATTGCGTGACCAGCTTCGTGGTAAGCTGTCATTTCTTTTTCTTTTTCGTTCATTATTCTGCTTTTGCGCTCAGGTCCAATTGCAACCTTTTCGAACGCATTAGTAACATCGCTCTGAGTTATAGTTTTGCGACTGTTACGTGCTGCCAAAATTGCAGATTCATTTGCTATGTTAGCTAAGTCTGCACCACTACTGCCGGCAGATTTAGCTGCTAATGCATCAAGGTCGACTTTTTTATCTATAGGTTTTTTAGAAAAATGTATTTTCAAAATTGCTTCTCGATCTTTTCGATCAGGTAAGCCAATATTTACTCTACGGTCAAAACGGCCTGGTCGTAAAAGCGCTGGATCAAGAACGTCTGCACGGTTTGTTGCAGCCAACACAATAACTGTTTGACCTTGTTCAAATCCATCCATTTCTACTAATATTTGGTTAAGAGTCTGCTCGCGTTCGTCGTGACCACCACCCATACCACTGCCACGCTTACGACCAACAGCATCGATTTCGTCTATAAATATAATGCTTGGAGAGTTCTTTTTTGCTTTTGCAAACATATCACGAACTCTACTTGCACCAACACCAACAAACATTTCGACAAATTCAGAACCACTGATGCTAAAGAATGGTGCGTCTGCTTCACCGGCTACTGCACGCGCCAGCATTGTTTTACCTGTTCCCGGAGGACCAACCAAAAGTACACCTCTTGGTATACGCGCACCAAGACCTTCGTATTTTTTAGGATGCTTTAAA
>CALRCT010000004.1 GCA_943354655.1 uncultured Candidatus Saccharimonas sp.
TGATTATATACGTTAAGCCTCGACTGTTTCAGAAAGATAAATACTCAATAGCCTACAAGTCATTTCGCTACTATCCAATCAAAAATAAATATGGAAGTAGTACCGCAAAACCACTACACCTTAAAGTGCTGGATACGTTAAAGCAAGTTCCAGTAAAACTTAGGTACCATTTCTACTATAAATGGAAACAAAAAAGACAAAAACGTAATATGTCATAATATGTTAGATAACAGGGGTGGGCGAAAACAACACCAGCCCTTGACAAGCACCTGTGTCGCTAAAAATTACCCTCTACCCCTGTTAGGGTCTGACGTAGAATGCACAATGTGCGACACAGGACGGCTGTATTACATGCCGTCGCAAGAACCTTGAATAACGACGCTATCATTACGAGCGTCAATTATCCAAGCACCACCAGCACCAAAAGCACTCAATTCCGCACCATCAACTATGGGGGTTGGGGCTGTGTACCCGTCTTCTTCTAGCTGTTGAGGTGGTCCCGTAACATCACCGCTTACACTAACACTAACTCTATCGTCATTACGTCTAACGCTTACGGTAGCTACGTCGCCATCTTCCTTACCATGAACAACAAAAGTTGCCATTCCATCACCCTCAAGCTCGGTCTTGGTACGTTTGCCGTCACACTGTACGTTAGATGGATCGGTTAAATAGCTGTCTACAGAACAGCCTACAAGTGCTGTTGCTGATAAAGCAGCTATGGCTAATATATTTCGTCTACGTGGTGTAAGTCTTTCCATAAGAGTGATTATAGAATATAACCTTCATATAACCATGAGCTTATATCGAAGTTATTCGCCTTTGAGCGACCTAAGGTGCATAGTTAATTAACATTTAGTAGATAATCTTTTCGGTAATTGCCCTTCCAGTTGGTATTACTAGCTGGTGTGTAACATTACCGTTCAAAAGAGAATTAAAAAGTTTGAGAAGATTCTGTAAATGTGCACCAATAACCCATGTTTATTTAAAGACTATTATGGTCTTTTTTTGTTATAATTTGCAGTATGGTTAAGAAAATTCTGTCTGGTGGATTGGTGCACAAAATTCCGGTTGATTTAGAAATTCCTTTAACTAAAAACGACAGTGCTAGCGCTCTTTGGAATGATATATCACAAATAGCCCGCAACGAATTTTTATGCTGGATAGAAAACGCAAAACAGCAAAAGACGCGTGATAGACGAATCAAGCGAACCATTGAAGAGCTACTTGAAGGTCAAAAACGTCCATGTTGTTGGGTTGGCTGCATCCATAGAACCGATAAAAAACCCAGTAATTGGCAACAAAACGTTTTGATTGATAAAAAACCGAAGTCAAATTAGATCACCTTACGATCAGAATTTTGTAACAAGATATTTTAGCTTATAATCCTTTTGAATAAAAACAGCCGATGCTTGTAATCCATCAACTATACTGTAAATAATTCATAAAGTAGCTTCTTAAAAAAAATAGGCTGATATTGACTTTATGTATTTAGTATGGTCAAATATATAAATGTTAATTCCCAAAAATATGGGCGATCTTATACCTGGTGATTTTATTTTGCTTGATGATATTACTCAATTACCAAAAATTGAAGATATGGTTGCAGAATATATTGATCCAGAGGCTACTAAGAGCATGCGTGATGCTTGGTGTGGCAGGGTAGCAATAAAAGACTTAGTTCGTCCCCCTAAGTTTAATGGTACGATTGCTGACGTTAAATTAGTCGTTATGGACGAACCTTACGAAAGACTTTTTGATGCAGTAGAACGAGGCTGGAGATTTATGAAAGGTCGCGGAAGTGGCGTACCGGTTAAGCGTTTTAGCGACGGCGTGACTCCTGATGGTTTTTTTGGATTTACTTTTGTTGCAAACGCAAAAAGCACCGGCAAGGGAACTATAGGCCAAATTCAGGCCGAAATATTTTATGGTGGAATTGCAACCCAAACGCTTACTTCTCGTACGCTTAAAAGCGGCGAAGTTTCTAGAGCATCATATACATTTAAACAAACAGTTATGCATGCGGGTTCTAGCGTACAAAGATACGTCACAAAACCTAAAATAGAAGACAAATTATTTATTGAACTAGACGAAAATTCTAAAAAAATAGGTTTTGAGATATTACGACAAAATGTAAGTCATCCTTTGGTTCAGCGTTTTAAAGACTAACGTAAAATTTATGGAATTGGTCTGAACGACTAAAAATCAGCGTAAACATAAAAAATAAATTAATAAGATGTTGTGATTTGAGCAAACCACTATTACTTTAATTGACTATACATATTTAATTTGTTGAAATAAACGTAAGGCTGGTGAGTAAGTCGGGTGCCCAATAAATATTTTGGACAATAGCTAGTTATATATTTAAAACTAAAAGGAATCTATGATCCTTAAATATAAAAAAAGTCATATTGTTGATGGGTATAAATTATGACGGATTTACTTAAACAAAGTTCCGAAAATAATACAAATACAACACAAAGCGAATCAGGCCGATTATTAATAGACGCTGATATTAATGAATACGTACTGGGCAATATTGATCTGCCAATATTTAAGCACCGAACAGAAATTGAATCTGCAATTATAAATAACAGCGTAACAATAATTGTTGCGCCTACAGGATCTGGTAAGACTACTCAAGTTCCACAATTTGCTCGTGAACTTTATGGCAATAACGATTTTCCTTATTTTGATGAAATAATTGTAACCCAACCACGAATAGTAGCTGCCAGAAGCGTGTCGGAGCGCGTAACAGACGAAGTATCACAAACAGACCAGATTCATTCAGTTGGATACTACACAAGCAAAGAAGGGTCCGTAGAACCACAGCGGGACCAGCACATAGCATTTTTAACCGACGGTAAAGCGGCGGCACAATTATTACATGGACATAAAGGCGCATTACCTGATAATGCTAATAGATTATTAATAATCGACGAAGTCCACGAATGGAATCTTCATATAGAATTATTAGTTGCTATTATTGCAAAAAAAACCGATCCTACTTCTGAACATTATGACAAAAATTTAAAAGTAGTAATCATGAGCGCCACAATGGACGGCGATAAATTAAAAAAGTTTTTTGCCAATATTAATCCGCCAATTATTAAAGTTCATGTTTCTACCCACGAAGTAGTTAGGTCAGTATCTAGTAAATCTGTAGCCGAAGTTGCATTAAAATTAGCATTAGAATCCAAAGGTAAAGTTTTGGCTTTTCATGCAGGCAAAAGAGAAATAGCCTCTACAGAAAGAACAATTTTAAAAAAATTAGAAAAAGACTACACAAAAGACACTATTCCAGTAATACCGCTACACGGACAATTGTCTGCAATAGAACAAAAAAAGGCTTTTGAAGAATATCCTGATGGATCTGTTATAGCTACAACCAATGCTGCCGAAACTAGTTTGACTGTGCCTGGAGCAATTGCTGTAGTCGATAGTGGCGAAGTAAGAACAGACAGAATTAGATACGATTTAGTCAGCACGGGAAGCGAAGGACTTTATTTAGAAGATGCACCAAGAGCAAACCTTAATCAACGAGCAGGCAGGGTAGGGCGTACAGCACCTGGTGATTATGTTTTGTGTTCACAAAATGGCACAATGCCACCTTTGGCTTTTAAAGACCGACCAGAATACGGCACGCCGTCTATTCAAAGATCTTCGCTTGACGGATTATTGTTAAAACTAAAAGCAAGTGGCTACGACAGTGGTGATTTTAATTTTTATCACGAGCCTCCTAGGGTTGCTTTAGACGCAGCCAAAAAACGGCTTTTTGTTTTGGGAGCATTAGATTCAGAAGGAAACATTACTGATCGTGGATTAAAAATGGAGCGTTTGCCGCTGGACCCAGAATTTGCCTGTATGTTAATTTTTGCGTACGAAAAAGGCTATAACAACGAAGTCATAAGAAACATGATTGATATTGTAGCAATTATGCAAAGAGGCGGCATTTTAAGCCGTTCACCCAACGAACAGGGTTGGCGTGAACTAATTGCTCAAGATATTTATGGTGACAGCGCAGAAAAAGATTCCGACTATCTTGTGCAGTTAGAAGCATACGTTGAACTTATGTACCATACCGACAAAGAACACTGGGACGCTTACGATATAATTGAACATTCAGTAGGACTAGTAGAACAAGGACGCATTAGTTTAGCAAAATCTTTAGGCATAAATTTGTACGAAGTTGACGTAGTGTCTCAAAAAAATAAACAAGCAGTGCTTGCCTGCATAAACGCAGGTCAATTAAATCAACTATGGCGCAGAAACGGTGAAGAGTGGAGTTTGTTATTAGAACCTGGATTAAACTATGAACTGTCTAAGTCTAGTGTAGTAAATAGTATTGGCCAACTTGTAACCGGAAGTTTGTTTACGCTAGGACTAAGAAACGAAACTTTTGACGCCGTACAAAATGTAAACAGAGTTTTAAATTACGAAAGCCTAGAACAATCGGCAGGACATTTAATAAAAGAAGTATATTCAAAAGATTCTGCAATTTATGATCCAGTTAATAATGAACTAGTTGTAAGAGTAGAACGTAAGTTGGGGCCACTGGTATTGCGTGTTTATAACAAACAAATTTATGCAGAATCTGGTTCCCCAGAAATTAAAAAACTTCAAGAAGGTCATAAAGAACGTGCTTGGAACAGTTGGCAGGAGCGTAAACATTTAAGAGTAGAATATACAATCGAAACAATAACAGACGCCATAACTAATCCAGAATCAATGCAGTACGGAACAGACCCAATAACCAAAGAACCTTTATTGGCATGGAGAGGTGGAAAAGGGCAGTGGTGTCGTTCAAAAGAGATTGCAATTAGTAGCCTTGAGGCTTACGAAGCACAAATAAATAAACGTCCTATTAAGCAAGAACAAAAAGTTATTAAAAGCTCTGTAAAATCAGCAAGAGCCCAGCTTATTTTATTAAAAAATAAATCTAAATCTGGTAATTTTGGTAGCACTAAAACATTGCTAATAAAAGATTTGTTGTCACGGATTTCTAACACTCAAGAATGGTTAGACGAAGTACATATGTTGTTTTCTGCAGAGTAAATAATGTTATTTAGTTAACACTGCAAAGGCATGATCCCAAGTGTTTCGGGCGACACCGTATTCGATCCACAGTAAACAAAGTGGTTCTAATAAACGGCTTTTGTCTATTGTGCCAATATCTAACATGTCTTCCCAGCCTATATCTAACAAAAGGTCACGTGTTGCTAATTTTGCGGAGTGGTTGTTGCCACAAACAAACATTATTGGCATACCTTCATGATATTTAGGAAAAGCCATATTTTTATGGTTAACAATATTAAGAGTTTTTACTACGTGGCTGTCGGGAAGGTTTGATTGAACTATTTCACCTGCGCTCATAGTATGACCAACAGACAGTGACGGCGGTGAGCCTTCTTCAAAAACTAGTGGATTAGTTACGTCTATTACTACTTTGCCAGACACTTCGGGTCGTATTTGTGCAAATATGTCTTCTGCGGCGTGCCATGCTATTGCCAATATTACAATTTGACCATAACTTGCTGCATCTGTAGTAGAGCCTATAAAACGTTTTTTGTCGCTTTTTTTGTTCCAGGCTGATAGTTCTTTTTTGTGAACATCTCTTGTTCCTAACATTACTGTATGGCCTGCTTTAATAAAACCTTCACCAAGACTTTGTGCTACGTCGCCTGATCCTACAATTCCAATTTTCATATAATTTTATAATACCTTATTTTTAACGCATATATTTTAAAAACATAAGTAATAATATTAAAATTCTTTTTTATTAAAAATGTTGTGGTATTTTTTGTCGTTTTTAGTATTTTTATCTTTTGGATTTTCGCTTGATTGTACCGGAGTGTTTTTTTGGTTGAGTTTAAGTTTTAAGCTTTTAGGAGAAACTGATGGTTTTTTTATGCTACTTGCAAGCCCTGCTGATTTTTCTATTTTGCTGTATTTTGACCGCGGTCGAGTTAGCCGTTCTGCAGAATAAATAAAGAATCCAATTATTATTAATGATGTTCCAATAGTTATAAACAAAAAATTAACAGTGTTATTTAATTGATTTATAAGTTCGTTGAATATTTTTGAAGTAGCGTCAGATTGTATAGAAAAATCAAAAGATTTAGAAAAATACGGAAGAATATAATTGTATATTATTGGGAATAAAACTATGCTCGCACCAGAACTTGCTAAAATCTCGGCTAGTTTATTAAAACCCTTACGTCGCCTTGGGCTTAACAAAATAAAGTCAGTAGCTAAAAATAAAATAAAAACACCTAAAATGTAGGGTGCTCTTTTTAGCCAAATAAATATATCTGGTACAAAATATAGTCTTTTTGCTATGCTTTGCCCTTTGTCATTTTTTGGTAAATCGTCTTGGCTTAAAACTGTTTTTTGTAAAAATGTATCACTGTTAAAAATTTCGGTTTCGTAAGCTTGCTTAGATTCTTTGGATATAGATTCGATAGGTTTACAAACAGCGTTTAATGGATCTAGTTCGGTCGGATTAGATTTGCAAACAGGTAACCGGTCGAGCCTGTTAAAGGCATAATCTGCAAGTTCACGAGAAAAGGTTTGTTTGTTTTTAGTAAAGTCTATTTTAAATGTTAGTTCGGGGGTTTGTTTGTTTAGCCAGCTGTAGGTACTGTCAATAAATGTTTCGGTTTTATTTTTTAGATCATTAGAACTAAAACTATCTGTAAAAATTTGAGTAATTTTTGGGTCATCAAATGGTAAAGATTTTGCAGTTTGGGGATTATTTTTACTTGATTCTATTACAGAAGGTATAAAACGACTGTATGAATTAGTAGTTATCATTATTGTTTTTAGAGTTTTAGAGTTTCCAAAAACTATTAGTACTACAGTAGCAGTAATACATAGGAACAATAAGATTCGTAATAAAGAACCAGAAATTATGTATAGAAAATTTTTTACTGATCGGTACACATAAGCATTATGACATGTTTTTTATAGGATACAGACTATTTAAAATAATTTGTTATTCGTGAATTATTACAGAGTCGCCAGGACCAAAACCAGCATCACGCATAATTTTTAGTGCATCGTCGCCTTCACCGCTTCCGTCTATACGTACGCAACCGTGGCTACCAGGTTGAGCAGTCATTTTACCTGTGTGTAAAAATACACCACTCCAAGTGATTCTTTCGCCATAAGCCATAGAACCAGGTTTACCACCAAGATCTCCTGATTTATAGTTGGCATCTTTTTCTTCTAGGACTTTAAATTTACCTAAAGGAGTAATTGCCTGAGAAGTTTTAGTCTCACCGTTTTTAGTATATGTATAAGTTTTTCCTGAACCTGTTGATGTACGCGCTATAACAACGGCTTTACCTTTGTTAAAATACGTTGCAATACGGTCGCTCATGTCTACTTCGACGTGTTGTCTAAGATCGGGGCTAGTAATGTTTAAATTAGCGCCTTTCATTGCAAGGTTGTATGTTTTAGGGCCAATTTTATTAGCATGTTCAGTAAAAGGTATGCCGTTTATAGCTTGGTACGCAGGAATATTGTAATATCCAGCATCACTAATTAGTTTGGCGGCTAAAGTTCTACATTGTTTACTTATTTGATTACTGCTTTTTACTTCTACCGGGCAATTAGCGTTTTCTGGTGTAGATGTAGCAGGAGCAACTGAATCGACAGGGTTTGACAATAGTCCAAAAGCTGTAAGTGTTTTTACGCCAACACGAATATTAGTTGTGTCGTTAGATACAAGACCTACTTCACGCATTTTTAATACTGTGTTTTCACAAGTTTTTGGACCAAAATTACCGTCGGCAGTAACGCCAACTATTGTTTGTAACTTAGCAATGTCAAAATCGTTATTGTCTATAGATCCACCGTTGGCATCTTTACAGATAAAAGCGGCTGATGCGTCTGCATGAACAGGAAAAGCTGCTTCTGCTAAAGCTGCACCAGGAACACTAAGCGCAATACCTACGGCTGCATGTTTTATAAAGTTTTTCATTAATATATCCTTAACCGTACGGGGTTATATTTATGACTTGGTGTGGGTTCGCTACTAGCTCCCCTTATGTTCAAGCGACCAATTAGAACATATGGATCAACACTTACCGTACTGCATATATAATAGCATAAGTACAATAAAATGTCAATAAATAGACTTTTTTAACACTTTGTATATGCTTTATAGGCTGTTATTTGGTAGAATAACAAAGGTGGCGCTTTGGCCGAGCAGTTAGGCAGAGGTCTGCAAAACCTCGTAGATGGGTGCAACTCCCATAGGTGCCTCCATTAAATTTCAATTGGGCGAGTGGTGGAATGGTTTACACAAAGGACTTAAAATCCTTCCCGCTTAAACGGTTGTGGGTTCGAATCCCACCTCGCCCACCAATATATTTATGACTAAAAAAAACTTTTATATAACAACTGCTATACCTTATGTAAATGGCAACCCACATTTAGGGCATGCCATTTTGCATTTGTATGCCGATGTTATTGCAAGATACAATCGTCAAAACGGAGATAAAGTACTTTTTAGCTCTGGAACAGATGAACATGGTGCCAAAATTGCAGAAGCAGCCGAAAAAGCAGGCAAAACCCCAAAAGCTTTTACAGACGAAATAAGTGCAATATTTAAGTCCGGATTAAACAAACTTGGTATTAGTAACGACAAATTTATTCGCACAACAGACGAAGCACACGAAATGCGCTGTCAGATTGTATGGAATAATCTTCAAAAAGATATCTATAAAAAAGCATATAAGGCCTATTACTGCGTAGGGTGCGAAGAATTTAAAACAGATACGGTTATTAAAGACACTAACGGCGTTTGTCCTTTACATAACCGAGCGTACGACATCTTAGAAGAAGAGAATTACTTTTTTAAGTTAAGTGCCTATAACGAACAAATTACGCAAGCAATTACATCTGGATCTTTTGTAGTGACTCCAAAATCACGTAAACACGAAATTATGAGTGTTTTAAAAGAAGGTTTGCAGGATATTAGCATATCTAGGCCAACCGAAAAAATTAGTTGGGGCATACCTGTACCTAACGACAAAACTCAGACTATGTATGTTTGGTTCGAAGCATTATTAAACTATATTACGGTCCTTGGATACCCAGAGCACGAAGATTTTAAGACATTTTGGCCTGCAAATGTACAAGTCATAGGTAAAGATATTTTGCGTTTTCATGCTGCAATTTGGCCAGGAATTTTACTTGGGCTAGGTTTACCGTTGCCAAAAACTCTTTACGTACATAGTTTTGTTACCAGTAACGGTCAAAAAATGAGTAAAACATTAGGTAACGTCGTAGATCCTCTGCAAATAATAGACGAATATGGGTTAGACGCTTTTAGATACTTTTTTTTGAAGTACGGCCCAAGTATAGACGACAGCGACTTTACCTGGGAAAGATTTGAAACAGTTTATAATACCGAACTAGCTAACGAACTGGGCAACGCACTGTCTAGAGTCGTAGCAATGATCAATAAGTACCAAGACGGTATTATTGGCGATATTCCAAAAGCAGGTCATGACAACGGCAGATACACGCAAGCAATTGCAGAATGTCGCCTTGATAACGCATTAGGTGAAGTCTGGGAACAAGTTCGTGGCCTTAACCAGTACATAGACGAAGAAAAACCATGGATGATTGCAAAAGAATCTGACGAAGGTCATTTGCGCGAAGTACTTGCGTACGCAGCTGCTTGCTTGCTAGAAATAGCCGACATGTTGTTGCCGTTTTTGCCAAATACTTCAGAACTTATAACAGATCAACTTCAGGACGGAATAGTAAAAGAATCAACCGCGTCAGAAGTTTTATTCCCTAAAATTTACAATCACTCAGAAGCACCAAAACATCGTTAACTAAAAAACTATTTAGACAGGCTTATATGCAATTTATAGATACCCACTGCCATATACACGATTCTGAATTTAGTAAAAAATACGCTCAAAGCGTAGAAGATATTATAAAAAATGCAAAAAACGTTGGAATAAATAAATATATTTGCGTCGGCACGTCTGCAGTATCTAGTAAACAGGCTGTAGAGTTTAGTAATAAATACAGTGGTGCATATGCATCTTTGGCACTACATCCACACGAAATATCCGATATTGGAGCAGAAAAATGTAATACGGAATTCTTAAAATTAGAACCTCTTATTAAAGCTAGTAATAAAAAAATTATTGCAATTGGCGAATGTGGATTAGACTATTTTTATCACCCCCAAACAGATGTACAACAAGCACAACAAGTCTTATTTAGGAGTCATATTGACCTAGCGTTAAAATATGATTTACCACTTATTTTTCATATTAGAGACGCATTTGATGATTTTTTTAAGATATTAGACGAATATAATTTAAAAGGCTTAAAAGTAAAGGGTGTAGTTCATAGCTTTTCGGCGCATATGCCTCAATTAGTTGGATGTTTAGACAGGGGATTGTATATTGGCTTAAACGGCATAATGACGTTTACCCGTGACCAATTACAATTAGATGCAGCAAAAGCTGTTCCACTAGATAAATTACTACTAGAAACAGATGCGCCGTTCTTGACTCCTAAGCCATTTCGTGGTATGATGTGCGAGCTAAAACACGTGGTAAATACGGCAGAATTTTTAAGTAATTTGCGAAACGAATCACTTAATAAAATTTCAGAATTCACATCCACGAATGCAATTAATCTTTTTAGTTTATGAAGTCAGACATACACAACCTCGAACATATAGACAATGGTAACGACCATATATTGTTAACTCAAGAAATGGGACGACGTATTAGCATGTTAAATACTGCTCTTATGAACGTGTCTATTGCAAATAAATACAGTTCTAGCCCACATTTACTTAATGGGTCTGTTGACCTTGTAAAACATTATCAGCGCAAAGATTTCTCGCAAATTACTGTTCAGGATAAAGACGAAAATACTGTAAGTTCTACCTACGAAAAAGAAATTAATAAGCTAGATCCAAGAGTTCGTACAGATATAACTCCACTAACAGACATAGAACAAGCACGTGCAGATGTTGCTTTATACGCGGCACAAGGAATGCTAGACATCGAAGATTATTTAGCTAGTCAAGTTGCAGGTAATGCATAATGTTTTTAGGAAAAATATTTACAGGTAAATCTAAACTAGATATTTCAGAACAAAAACGAATAGCAATATACAGAAATTTACTAAAGCGAGAAGCAATTATAGGCGGACTAATTTTTGGTCCAATCGCTAAAGGTGCAAGACGCGAATTTTTTTGCTTAGATGAGTCTACATGGGTGTGGCACGAAGAATGGAACGATGAAAAAGGTCAAAGAGTTGTGCGCAATACCAGATACGATGTACGCCCTACAGGAATTTTAAAAGCACAAAACGGACAAGATTATCATAAAGTAGGTAGTCAAGAAGCAAAAAACTTAGAAGAAGCTATTAAGACATACGTCGAAAGAGTAAAAAAAACCGTTTACTCAGTTTAAAAGAATAATCATATAATTTATTAAAGACATGAAAAAACTAATTTATTTAGATTATGCATCAACGACACCGCAGTCAAATGAATCTGTAGCAGCCATGCAACAGTATTTTAAGGATGATTTTTATAATCCTTCGGCATTATATTTGGCTGCTAAAAATGTATCAAAAAATCTAGAAAATCTAAGGGCTAGTGTTGCCGGAATATTACAAGTAAGACCAACAGAAGTGTTTTTTGGTGCCGGAAGTACAGAAGCAAACAACATAATCATTCAAGGTATTATGAATCAATATATTGAATGCAATATGATTGCAAGCGCAATTGAACACGATTCTGTACTGAATATTGCTAAAAAATATAACAGTAAATTAGTTGGCGTAAATGACGCAGGTATAATTGATGTTTTAGAACTAGCAAAAATCATAAACGACAAAACAGTCCTAATTAGTTGTATGTCGGCCAATAACGAAATCGGTACTGTTCAACCTGTTTCTGACATTGCTAGATTAATTAATAAAATTAAAAAAGAACGTTTACAAAAAGGCAATACGACTCCTTTATTTTTGCATGTAGATGCTTCGCAGTCATTTAACTATTTACCATTATTGCCACACGCATTAGGTATAGATTTTGCTGTAGTTGGTGGCAGTAAAATTTATGGTCCTAAACAAACTTCAGTATTTTTTATAAAAAACGGCATTAAGCTAGAACCATTAATTATTGGGGGCGGCCAAGAAAAAGGTGTAAGATCGGGTACAGAAAACGTCGCAGGTATAGCTGGACTTGTCGCTGCTATTAAACAAACAGACGATATGCGCATTGCAGAATCA
>CALRCT010000005.1 GCA_943354655.1 uncultured Candidatus Saccharimonas sp.
AAAAGATCAGATTTACGTATGGCACGAAGATATAGACGAATATAATTCTAATCTAACACGTTAATGTACAATACAAATATGAACATAAACAAATTAGATAAGGTTCGTTCTTATTTTAAAAAATTAACACCTAAAAAAGTGTTTCCTATAATACTAATTGTTTTTGGATTAATTGGTGCAACAGCATCTTTAACAATAAATGTAGAAAAAACCGACTTAATTAAGCACCCCCAAGAATCACTAAGTTGTGATCTAAATCCCGTTTATTCGTGTGCTCAGATTATTAACACCAAACAATCAACGGTTTTAGGTGTATCTAACGAACTATTGGGAATAGCCATGTTTACTGTTCTTTTAACATCTGGGGTTGTGCTTTTGGCCGGAGCGACGTTAAAGCCGTGGTATTGGCAATTATTTTTAACTGGAATGATGGGGTTTATGGGCTTTGTAATTTGGTTGTTTTACCAATCAGTTTATAGCATTGGGTTTTTATGTATTTTATGTTCTACGGTTTGGTTTAGCGGTTGGGCAATTACCACATCTGGTTTTGCTTGGTTATATGACATGAAATTACTACCAAAAAACATAAAATTCTTGTCATTTTTTACATTTATAAGAAAAAACATAATAACTATATGGATTTTATTTATTGCTACACTAGCGGTATTGGTACTTAGTCATTTTTGGTATTATTACGGCTTATATTTTGATTTTTTAAATTAAGATTACTATCCCTGTTCACAAAATAATGGTATTTGATATATAATACAATTTATGGCAAAAGTAATAGCTACTAAACCACTCCTAATAATGCTATACGGCTTTCCTGGTTCAGGTAAAAGCTACTTTGCAAGGCAACTAGCCGAAAACATGCAAATTGCACACATTCAGGGCGACCGTATAAGAGGCGAGCTATTTAGCGAACCAAGATACGACAAGCAAGAAAACGCAATTGTTGCACAGTTAATGAACTACATGACAGAAGAATTTTTGAGTGCAGGTGTTAGCGTAATATACGACGAAAACACATCCCGAACAGCACAACGCATGCAAATAAGAGAAATGGCACGAAAAAAGGGTGCTGTACCGTTATTGGTGTGGCTACAAATAGACGCTGATTCATCTTATGCAAGACTAGATAAGCGCGACAGACGACGTACAGAAGACAGATATTCAAGGGAATACAGCGAACACATATATTCTAAGTTCCTGGGTATTATGCAAAACCCTAATAACGAAGATTTTATTGTTATAAGCGGTAAACACACATTCCCAAGTCAAAAAAGTGGTGTATTTAAAAGACTTACCGAACTAGGATTAATCACGCACGCCGCATCTGCTCAAAACGTCGTAAAACCAGGCTTAGTTAACCTTGTACCTACTAGTGGACGAGTTGACATGTCTAGACGCAATATATTGATTCGTTAGTATGGTCACATACATAGAAACCCTTGATTTTGGTAGGGTGCGCGTAATAAAACGGCGTGGATCACGTAGTATGCGAATTGCCGTTTCTCAGACAGGCGAAGTAAGGCTATCTATTCCTTACAGAATTAGCACAGAAGATGGCATAAAATTTTTAAACGAAAAAAAGAACTGGATTAATAAGCATAAATCAGAGCCTACCTATTTAGAAGATGGCGCGCAAATAGGAAACAACCACACATTAAAAATACTAGTTTCTAAAAACTCCAAAACAACATCCAAAATAATTGGTAACCAAATTATTGTAAACATGCCAGAAGATACAATGATTGACGACGTTCAAAAAAAATTAGAACAAATATCAAAAAAACTTTTAAAAAATGAAGCCGAATCAGTATTACCTCAAAAAATTAAATCCTTAGCAAATGAACATGGCTACAAAATTAGAGATGTAAGTATAAAGCCACTACAAAGTCGATGGGGAAGCTGTAGCACAGAAGGTGATATTGTTTTAAATAGCTTTTTAATGCAGTTACCGTACGACCTGGTGACGTACGTTATGTTTCATGAACTAGCTCATACCAAACATCATAATCATGGCGATGGTTTTTGGGATGAAGTTAAAAAAAATATACCCGACTATAAAAATAAAAAAGTATTGCTAAAAAAATATCCGACTAAAATATTTGATATGCGTGAATCCGCTCGTTTTGTGTCATAATACTTCTAATGGTTGAACCAACAATAAACACAGATAATACAGAATTCGAACAATTAAATAACTTAATTTATAGCATGGCAGACGGTGTTATTGCTGTAAGTAACATAGGTAAGGTAATTGCCTACAACGGATCTGCTCTTAATTTACTAAACATCAATAACACTATAGTTGGGCAAAATATAGATGCAGTATTGCATGTGGTCGACAATAAAGGCGAAGCCCTAGATATTAAAAAGTACATATTAGACGCAAAAGTGCCTATTACAGACCGTAATCACAGAATAAATTATCCTGACAATAGTTTTATACATTTATATATAAGCGTTGCACCTATTAGGTTAGGATTCGGTAAAAAAGGCATAGAAGGTTTTGTAGTATTACTACGTGACATAACTGTCGAAAAATCATTAGAAGAAGAACGTAATGAATTTATTAGTGTAATTAGCCACGAATTAGGAAACCCTATTGCAATAGCCGAAGGAAGCCTTGGTAACGCTCTGTATGCAACGCAAAAGACAGAAGGCATAGATAATATAAAAAGCGCATTAAAACTGGCTCACGACCAAGTATTGTTCTTAAGCGACATGATTAACGACCTTAGTACTTTGTCGCGCGCCGAACGTGGTACTTTGCAGGTAGAAGTAGATTCGATTAACGTACACGATTTACTAAAAAGTTTAGAAACTAATTATACTGACCAAGCCAATACAAAAGGCTTAAAATTTAGCGTAGAAATTGACCCAAGATTAGAATTACTACAATCAAGTAAACTTTATGTCAGAGAAATCCTACAAAACTTTATAACTAACGCTATAAAATATACAAACTCAGGTAGCATTACTGTTGGAGCTAATAAAATTAATGACGGTGTAGAATTTTTTGTTACCGACACTGGTTTTGGTATTAGCACTGCTGATCAAGCAAAAGTATGGCAAAAGTTTTACAGAAGTGAAGATTACAGAACCCGTCAAAATAATGGTACAGGGCTTGGGCTATACGTAACAATGAAACTAGCACGCTTAATTCACGCAGATATTAAATTAAAAAGCGAACTAAATGTTGGTTCTACTTTTGATATATCTATACCCGACATACAGCAACAACCAGTTGCTTAATACTACTTTTTGTCTTCTAGCTTTGGCAGTGACGGAATAACACGCATCACAGGTAAACAAACGTTTCTTTGCTTCCAAATTACTTCACCAAATTCATAAGCAATCATTGACCAGTGCATAATTACTATATCTATAAACGGTATGGCAAATGAACGTAGCGTATAAATTAATCTATTAGAACTTATAACTTCTTTAACAATCAAAACGTAAATAAATAACTGCAAAACAATGACCAAACTATAGGCTATTAAATACGCCCATTTATTGGTAAGTACAGATGCAATAAACATTACATACGGAAATATAAACAGTAACAACAGCACAAAAGTGACAGCAAGCAACATTTCGGGTTTTCTGTGAAGCTGCGGATATCTAACCCTAATGGCAGTTGTGCGCTGTGCTGCCGCTGTTTTTAAACTTGTTACACCTAAGTTATCTACTAGTAAAAATTTATACCCAGATTTATTTGAACATTCTCTGGCAAAATATGACTCGGGTACAATCATTCTTTTAACAGACAAAAAACCTCCCAGCGACAACAACTTATTACGATCAATAACCCAAAGCGTACTTAGTACTGGTGGACGCTTTAAATACATTCTTGGAAGCAAAAGTTCCCACATATATCTAGTTAACTGCACGACATTGGACTGCTGTATTTGGATTGATCTTTTTGGCAAAACACTAATCATTTGCAGGGATTCTGCAACCATACAAGATATAAGTTTTGATATCGTATCTTTTTCTACTCTTACATCTACGCCACAAAATAAAATAATATCACCAGATGCTTCTTGCATTAATTTTTGATAAGCTGCGTTTTTTGGCAACCAAGAATCTCCTGGTTCGTCGCCTTGTATAAATCTAACTCCTTCATGGGCGAATTTTTTAATTACGTAAGATGCTTGTTCCTGCGAACAATCGTCAAAAACTAAAATTTCTAACTTTTTATAATCACTATCTATTATTGATTGCAAACATTCCTCTAGATCACTAGTTTCGTTTCTTGCTGGAATAGCAACAGTTACTGTTGGCAACATCTTGTCGTCTTTGTCTAATACTTTATTAGTTAAATCAACAGAATACATTTTAATATTTTTGATTAGTACTAATAGCAGATAAAAATGGCTGACGCCTATTAATACAGTCAAAATATTAAGGTAATTATTAGCAATAAAATTTATTTTACTTAACAAAAAATACAGTGCGATCAACGTAATTTGATAACCAACAATAACTTCGCTTGTACGTCTGGTAGATTTATACAGATATTCTTGGTTCATGCGACCATAACTAAATCGCATAATGTTAAATATCCTATATAAACCAACTACAAAAAAAGTTACACCAAATATAAGTGGCGCCTGAAAAGCTATTTCGGAATGTACTATGCCAAGCAACAGTGTAAGTAGTGCGCCCGTAGACAGTCTTATTAGTCTTGGTGCTGGTTTGCTTAAAAGCAGGAGTTCTACAACTGTAAGGGTAAAAAAACTAACCCAAACAAATTGTTCATAATTCATTCTAAAATTGTATCACAAGCATAAGCCTAATAGCTTGCAGTTGTCATAGTTAACCACTTTATGTTATATTGACAGGAACGGAACCTTCGATATGAAGGTTTTTTTGTTGGGAGACAATAAATATGGCAGATAAAGCAAAGAAGACGCAAACTATTCGCAAGAGCGAATCAATGCGAGACAAAGCAAACAAGGTTACTGAAAAATCAGCAAAACCTAGACGTATCAAAAAAACAGCATCAAAAATTGTTAAGCCGTTAAAAGCTATATCAAAAATTGGTAAAAAAGAATACTTTTTAATCACTCCTAAAGAAACAGGTTTTAAAGGTTTTTTAACTAAAAGACGAGGCTTTACACCAAAATACGTAATTTCTTCTTACAAAGAACTAAAACTAGTATCTTGGCCTAACAAGCTAGAAACCTGGAGACTAATGTCTGCAGTATTTATATTTGCTACATTATTTGCTCTTGCAGTTAAATTCGTAGATTACGGCTTAGATAAACTATTCAGAAGGGCATTCTTATAATGACTAAAAGATACGATTCACAAAAACAATGGTATGCAATTCATACATACAGTGGTTATGAAGAAAAAGTAGCAGAAAGCATTAGACAGCGCTGCGAAAGTTTAGACATGGGAGACAAGATCTACCAAGTTGTTGTTCCTAAAGAAAAAATGATCGAAATCAAAAACGGCAAACGAAAAGTCGTAGAAAAAAGAATATTCCAAGGTTACGTACTAGTTCAAATGAAAATGAGCGAAGATGCTTGGTACATTGTTCGTAACACACCTAGTGTTACTGGATTCGTAGGAAGCGGTACAGAACCAACTCCTGTAGAAGACGAGGAAATGGACAAAATTATGAAGCGAATGGGTCGTGATGATCCTAAGCATAAGATTGACTTTAATGTTGGTGAAGTTGTAAACATTATTGACGGGCCATTTAAGGGCTTTGATGGTAGTATTAACGAAATCGACCCAGCTAAGGGCAAACTTAAAGTTTTGGTTAACATGTTTGGTCGTGAAACACCGGTCGAACTTGACGGACTACAGGTTAAAAGAGTTTAGTCCTACATTTGTTTAAACTAATTTATAAATTTTAATATCTATAAAATATTCAAATTTAATTAGTTAGAATTACTATGAACAACCTAGAATCTAACAAAGATCCCAACGTACAGCCTATTGAAGTACTGCAAGATTCTGAAAATATTAATTTATCTTTTGTTATAGCAAATATTGCAATAACTAATACGTTAACAGAAACAGAATCTAGCTTAAGTGCGCAAGCAACTACTGCCGCAAATCAAGTAAAAAGTAGCGCCAGATCAAGGGCTGTTTCGGCTGGGTTAGATTCTACTTTAGGAAACTATTTAAACCAAATAGGAAAACACCAATTACTTTCTAAACAAGAAGAAGTTACATTGTCTAAAGATTTAGAAGCCGGCAGAATCGTCAAAGCAAAAAAAGCCGATAATCCTGACTATGAATATTCGGCATTAGACCAACAAATTATAGACACAGCAGTAAGTTCTAAAGAAAAATTTATTGTATCTAATCTGCGACTAGTAGTTAGTATAGCTAAGCGTTATAAGCTACCAGATAACTGGGATCTTTTGGATATTATTCAAGAAGGCAATCTTGGACTATACAGAGCTGTCGAAAAATTCGACTGGTCTAAAGGTTTTAAATTTAGCACCTATGCGACGTTTTGGATTCGCCAACACATTGGTAGGGCGTTAGACCAAAAAGGACAGTCAATAGACTTACCCAACAGAGTAGGATCAAGACTACGAATAGCACTTGCGACATCTATGGACGGATTAAACGGACTAGACGCTGAATTAGCTAGTATTAACAATTTAATGCACCCAGTTTCGCTAAACCAACCAGTAGGGATTCATGATGCTACAGAATTAATTGAACTAATTCCTGCCGAATCATCAGACACCGGAGAAATTGTCGAAAACGATAGTACTCAAGAACAATTATTTAATATTATCGACAACGCATTGTCAGATAAAGAACCAAAATACAGAGATTTAACAAAACAAATTATACTTTATCGATTTGGATTATCCGAAGACTACAATACTAGGTTAACTTTAAGAGAAATCGGAGCAAAATGTGGAGTTTCTCATGAAATCGTAAGAAGAAGATTAGCTACGGGAATCATGGATATTCAAAATTATATTAAAAAGTTAAATTTATCTGAATTTGATTTTTAAAATCTAACATAAATCTACTTAAATAGCCTTAACAATTAATCCCTAGACAACAGAGGTAAATTATAGTACAATTAAGTTTAAGTTACATATATTTTTAAGCAGAAGCTTCTAATCTGCTTATATAAGGAGTAAGAATTATGGCATCAAAGCCTGTAAAAGCGAATTTAAAAATGAAACTAAAGGGCGGCCAAGCAAGTGCAGCGCCTCCAGTTGGTAGTACATTAGGTCAATATGGTGTAAACATGATGGATTTTATTAATCCATTCAACGAAGCAACTAAAGACCGAATGGGCAAAAGCTTAACTGTTCATATTGCAATATACGAAGATCGCACAATGAGCTTTAGAGTTATTGGAACACCTACAGACGACCTAATCCGAGAAAAATTAGGTGTACAAAAAGGTAGCGGCAAGCCAAATACAGAAAAACTTAGCAAAAAACTAAGTCAGCAAATGCTTACCGAAATCGCAGAAGCTAAAGCAATCGACATGAACGCCGACGATATAGAAGCCGTCAAAAAAATGGTTGCGGGCACTGCTCGTAGCATGGGCGTTGTAGTAGAAGCTTAATTTTAAAATAATTTGTGGGAGGCTAAACGCCGTTAACACCACGAAAGGATAAACATCATGGCAGAGACAAAGATAGATCTAGTAAAGCAAGCTAAAGAACTTGGCATAGAACACGTTAGTTCTACTAACACTATGGCCGAACTTCGCGAAGCAATTGCACAAGCAGCTCCAAAAAAGCACGACAAAGAATCTCTTCCAACAGAAGAACACGAAGCTAAAAAAGCAAAAGCTGGCAAAAGAAGCGAAAAAGCTATTAAAGAAACTACCGAAAAAATAGCTAAAGAAGAACGAAAAGCTGCAGCTATCGACGAAGAATCAACACACGTATTTAAAGCTGCACCTACTGCACGTACTCATGCAGAACGTGCTGGTAAAAAATACAAGGAAGCTTACGCTAAAGTTGATTCTAAAAAAGAATACACAATGCGTGAAGCATTAGAACTTGCAACACAAACTAGTACTACTAAGTTTGATTCAAGCGTAGAACTACACATCAGATTAAATGTTGACCCACGTCAAGCCGACCAAAACATCCGCGACAGTATTGTATTACCAGAAGGTACCGGAAAAACTGTACGTGTAGCTGTATTTGCAGATATCGAAGATGTAGCAATTGCTAAAAAAGCAGGTGCTGACATTGCTGGTGCAGAAGAATTTTTGCAACAGCTAGACAAAGGAATCATTAACTTTGACGTTTTGATCGCTACTCCACTTATGATGGCAAAACTTGGTAAATACGCACGCGCACTTGGACCTAAAGGTTTAATGCCTAACCCAAAAAGCGGAACAGTTACTAAAGACGTAGCTAAAGCAGTTACAGAAGCTAAAGCAGGACGCATCGAATTTAGAGTAGACAGCACAGGAATCGTGCATGTTGCAGTAGGAAAAGTCAGTTTTGGTACTGCTCGACTTGCTAAAAACACAGCCGCTCTTATGTCTAGCTTAAAAAATGCTAAACCTTCTAGCGTAAAGGGATCTTATGTAAAATCTATATTTGTTGCATCAAGTATGGGACCAAGCATTAAGGTTATAACAAACGAAATTTAAATATACTTTATATTTAATAAAAACCCTCACATAAAACGTGAGGGTTTTTTAATTTAACATATATTAAATAACAGTAAAAACTACAATACAACTAACTTGCACTAGCATCTTAAAAACACTTACAATATGTAGTAATGAACGAGGGAACACTACCAATACAGGGTATGCCGTCGTTGCCAACAGGTGGAGTGTATAGCAACAGGCAAATAAAAGAGGCTATTAGTATTGGCCATATTGTCTTTCACCCCTACATAGAAGAACATATTGCTGGAAGCAGCATAGACGTGACTCTTGGACACTGGTTTTATCGTACCGAACGTACAGGAAGTGGTGGATTTTATAATCCCTTCGACGAAGGAGACGTTAATAGATATTTTGACGGACCACACCAGGCTGAGGTTCATAGTATGTGGGCAGAGGCTAACGGACGTCGATTATTTGCAGGAATACCAGCCGATCAACCAATCATAGTTTTGCGCCCTGGCGAACGTATATTGGCTCATACACATGAATTTATAGGCATAAAAGCTCCTGGTACAAGTACCATGCAGGCAAGAAGCACCTGGGGCCGTAACGGTGTTGCAGTATGCTTGGACGCAGGCTGGGGAGATCCAGGCTACGTAAATCGGTGGACAATGGAAATTTATAACATGAACCAGCACGAAAGTGTTATATTACCAGTCGGCGAACGAATAGCTCAAATCGTTTTTTATCATACCGGACCAGTAGATGCCGAATATTCAAAACTAAGCGGAAAATACCAACCAGGCAGCGCAGACGACTTAGTAAGTCTAATAAATAATTGGCGTCCAGAGCAAATGCTACCGCGTGCCTATAAAGATTCACGCCGAAAACCAAGAGACATATGAAAGAAAAAGGCACTTTTTTAGTAATCGAAGGGACGGACGGTTCAGGAAAAGGCACTCAATTTGAATTACTCGGAAAACGCCTGTCAGAATCGGGCTACAATGTTATGCTATTTGATTTTCCGCAGTACGATCAAGAATCAAGTTATTTTGTTAAACAATATCTAAATGGCAATTATGGCACATCCGAACAAGTTGGCCCATACACGGGATCACTATTTTACGCACTAGACAGATACTCGGCTAAAAACGCTATACAAAATGCCATAGACCAAGGCTATATTGTGCTTTGCAACAGATTTACAGGTAGCAATATGGCTCATCAAGGTACAAAGTTCGAACACTCCGAAGAACGAAGAGGCTATTTTATTTGGTTAGACAACCTAGAATTTCAGATGCTTGGCATACCTCGACCAGACAAAAGCATAGTACTGCGCGTACCCGCCGAAATAGCTCAATTATTAGTAGACAAAAAAAGCGCAAGAACCTACACAGACAAAAAACGTGATCTGCACGAAGCAGACTTATCACATATGCAAAAATCCGTACTGGTATACGATGATTTATGTTCGTTGTTTCCAAGGGATTTTAACCGTATAGACTGCGTACGTGGTGGGCAATTAATGCCAATAGCTCAGGTACACGACCTTATCTGGGAAACTATATTACCTTTGTTGCCAAAAATTCAATCAGGTTCTGTTGGTTCTGTAACCAATATGAGCACTACTAATTTAAAGCCAAAAGACAGCAAGCTTACAAACGAATATATTACCGAAGATTCAAACGGCAAATTTGTAATTACCGACAAAGGTAATCAGTTCCTTGAACAGTCAGTAACAAACACAAAAAGTAATGTTTACGCGTTTACCGACAAGTTAAGTGCAATAACAATTGCTGCAGCAATGGCAAGACTATCTAGACGCTCAGACGATATGAGAATAACTATATTAGACGAATTTGCCAGTTCTGCCGGTAAAGACGAAAAACTTCTTCAACGAGTAATAACGGCATACGGCGACGATTCTGTTCAGCAATTAGTTGGTCAACATTTTGTAGTAGAATCTGCCAGCAACTTATTAACAAAAAAACTCGAATGGGGCAGGCTAGCCGCATACCTAGAACAATCAACAAGATACATTTATTTTGATCAAAAAGACGAAAATAATAATTACCGCTATTATGTACCGCCAACGCTAGATAAAAAAACATTAGTTGTGTACAAACAATTAATGGATTCCATATTCGATTTATATTCAGATATGGTACATAAATTAACGTTTTATATTAGATCTAAAGACAAAACACCTATTACAGAACGCGACATAGCGTGGCAAGGTGCAACGCGTGCTCAGGCGTGCGATGCAATAAGAGCTGTGCTACCTGTTGCTACTAAAAGTACAGTTGGTGTATACGCAAGTGGTCAAGCCCTAGAAAGCTTAATAATGCACCTAATGGCAGACGAACTTCCCGAAGCTAATGAAACTGGCAAAAAAATTCTTGAAGAATCACGTAAAGTAATTGGAACAATCTTAGAACGGGCAGACAAACCAGAACGCGGCGGTGCTGCAATAGCCTACAAAGCTAATACTTACAACGAAACTAAAAAACTGGCTTCAAAAGTATTATCAGGAAAATACACCACAAACTACAAAGACGTAACGTTAACCGATTATTGGCCTAAAAACGAACTAGACTTATGTGCAGATATTCTTTACGAACACAGCGACATGCCTTTAAATGACATTAAAGATAGCGTTTCTAAGCTACCTATACAAAAAAAGCACCAAATATTAACTACATACTTTGGTGAACGCTTAAATAGACGCCACAAGCCGGGAAGAGCCCTAGAAATAGCACATTATAGCTGGGATTTAATGTGCGATTACGGTATATTCAGAGACCTTCAACGCCACAGAATGGTTGACGACATGGAATGGCAACAATTAACGCCGCGCTACGGATACGAAACTCCTTTGTTAGTAGACCAAGCAGGCCTTACAGACGACTTTGAAAAATGTTTTGAAATTAGCTTAAAGCTTTATAGTATTTTACAAGATTCAAATTACGGACCAGAGGCTCAGTATGCAACGTTACTTGGCCATAAAATGAGATGGAAAGTCACATACAACGCAAGGGAAGCTTTTCATTTGCATGAACTACGCACCACTCCACAAGGTCATCCAGGTTACAGAAAACTAGTATTAGCTATGCACGATAAACTATGTGAAGTTCACCCAATAATAGGCGAGGGAATGAAGTTTGTTAATACCGACGAAGACCCAAAACTTACTAGATTAGCAGCCGAACGATATACGCAGTACAAGCTTAAAAAACTTAACGATTAGACTGCCAAGAAGGTATTTTTTCTCTGGTAGCTCTAAATAAAGATGCTACAACCATATCTTCAGATGGTAAGTATATTCTTCGTTCTAAAACATTCACGTCTTTTTTAAATTCTGTAACAAAATCAAAAAATATTTTATTTTTATGAGTTCTGTGGACGTTGTATAAAGCGCCCTCATAATAAGGTAGTCCAACTTCAG
>CALRCT010000006.1 GCA_943354655.1 uncultured Candidatus Saccharimonas sp.
CTATGACATCTATGTTAGCTTTTTTACAAGCTACCGTGTCCCTGGTTTCGTCACCGACGTATACGACCCCTCGTTTATCTAGAGCAAATTTTTTAATTATTCTTTTTAAGGCTTTTTCTTTTCCGAATAAAGTTTTTTCAGAAATAATAAAATCGAACAAAGGATATTGGTGTGTTTCTAAAAATTCACGCACTAAGTGTTCTTGATTACTAGTTAATACCCCTAGTCTATAGCCTTTTGCTTTTAGGTTTTCTAGTGCTTCTATGATTCCGTCATAAGGTTTAACTTCGGACATATGCGAACGCATTTCTTTGCTTATCGTCAAAACCATCGCTGGCAATCTGGACAGCCTGATGTTTTTTAACTTCATAGCTTTGGTGTATCCAAGATCTCTTACAGCTTGGCGAAGGCCTGGTAATTCTGACTCTTCGACTTTATCTGCTCCAAACTGTTCGGCGTATTGATTGTACAATCGCACAGCCAAGCCTATGCTGTCTGCCAGCGTACCATCAAAGTCAAAAATTACGACTTGTTTCATTTGATATTTATTATACAGCAAATTTTTTATACATTTACGGTCAAGTAAGATAAAACTACTCTGCTTTTTTGAAGGCTTCTGTTCCTGCGGTGATTGGCATAACAAAACTAAACTTTTTTAACATAGTTTCTGTTTGTGAAGGCATTGCTCTAAGTGCATTAATTTTAATGTCATACAGTTCATCTTTTAAACAAAAACAAATATCGCAATCGGTATCTTTATAAATTTGAGGCTGATCAATGTTAAAAAACACGTTAAGTTCTTTGTCTGCTACTAGCATGCTTTTATACTGTTCTTCTGTTTGGATCGCATGATAAATTGTAGCGCTTTTTAAAGCTCTTTTATTGGCCAATCCAGCCCATTCAGAGACCGTTTTGTGGTCTAAATGCCCTGTCATTCCGTCGGGCCCAAACGTTAAAATCGTGTCTGGACTATAGTCGTTAATAAGTTTTGTAATCTTATCTACTGCACTACTTAAATCTACGTCTACGCAGCACCCATCAGAATAATCAAGCCAATGATGGTTGTCGACGCCTAATATTTTTCTTACTACATTAAGTTCTTCTTCTCTTATTCCGGCAAGCTTGTCGGCGGGCCATCTGGACTCATCTTGTACGCCAGCTTCGCCTTTTGTGGCGGTTATAAAAACGACTTTTTGGCCATTTTGTATCGCCGCAGCCATTATTCCACCAGAAGAATAAGTTTCATCATCTGGGTGAGCCCAAATACCCATAATTGTGCCTAACGTAGCAATATCTTGTACTGTAGTTATAGACTTCATTAATTAATATTTTAACCTACTGCACCTAAACATCAATTACTAATATCTTAAAAACAAAAACACCGGTTTTTATTCCGGTGTTTTTATTTTGGCGGAGAGGGAGGGATTTGAACCCTCGATGGAGTTGCCCCCATACCGCCTTTCCAAGGCGGCGCACTAGGCCACTATGCGACCTCTCCTTACGTGAAAAATAATACCATAGTTACTGTGCGGATGCATTGTGGTGCATTATACATCACATTAATTACCTTAATGCTTGCGACCGGTGTTTTTTAACAGGTACTATACATAGTAACTATGTCTGTTATAAAAATTGAAGATGTTTCTAAATTGTTTGGCTTTGGCGACGCCGCTACTGTTGCACTTGATGAAGTTAGCGTAACCATAGAAAAAGGTGAGTTTTTAGCAATTATGGGACCAAGTGGCTCTGGCAAAACAACCCTAATGAACATGATTGGGTTATTGGACAGACCAACCTACGGACAGTTTATGCTAGACGAAAAAGATGTTTCTAAGATGCGAGTAAATAAAAGAGCAAAACTTAGAAGAGACAACATCGGATTTATTTTTCAGTCTTTTCATATGTTGCCAAAATTAAGCGTCCTAGAAAACGTGGCACTTCCCCTTGCCTACAAAGGCGTTAGTCAAACAAAACGATTAAAGCGTGCTTCTGCAGTACTAGAACAAGTTGGTTTGTCGGACAGAGAATATTTTTACCCACATCAATTGTCGGGCGGACAAATGCAACGTGCCGCTATCGCAAGAGCGCTAGTTAATAGCCCTAGTATAATAATTGCCGACGAGCCCACAGGAAACCTTGATACAGAATCTACAAGAGTAGTAATGGAGCTATTAAGCGAAATTCACAGTATGGGCAACACGATTCTAATGGTTACGCATAATCCTATTTTAACTAGGTATGCATCCAGAATCATTTATATGCGCGACGGCAGTATAGTTTATGACGAAGCTAGCGACGTAGGACAATTACCGGGCAGAGTCGAAAGAGCCCTTCAAGCAGTACGAACAAGTCGCGAAGAAGAACGTATTGCTGGTGTTTCTGATTACTTAAAGGCAATGCCTCAAAAAAAATCTCCTAAGCGTACGACTACAAAAAACAAAAAAAGGCACAGCGCTAAACGAAGGACAAAATCATGACTAAAGAACACATGAATATGGCCCTAAGCTCTATAAATACATCAAGAACTAGAAGTTTTATGACTATGTTTGGGGTAATTATTAGCGTTTCATCGGTAATAACTATTGTTGGTCTTGGGCACGGCTTAAGAAACCAGGTAAGCAAACAAATTACAAAACTCGGAAGCAATTTAATAATTGTTCAACCCGGAAAGCCCAACAGCAGTAGTGCCGTAAGTTTGCATTCATTACAAAGCGTAGCAAGTAGTCCTGACGGCATAATAACCGAGCAAGATCTTTCGGCAGTAGCAAAAACAGCCGACATAAACTTATTAAGCCCCATCGCCACAATTACAGGTCTACCAAGTTTTGAAGAAAAAACTATGACAAATACGGTTATTGTAGGCGCAAGCGAATCATTGCCAGAAATAGTCGATAAAAAAGTTAAATACGGTAGTTTTTTCTCTAAAGAAGATTCAACTAAATACTACGCCGTTATTGGTAGAGGCGTAGCCGAAGAATTGTTTAACGAAAACATCCCAATCGGAAAGTCATTCAAAATCAGAAACGTAGAATTTATAGTACAAGGAGTTTTTGAAGAAACCCCGGTTACTCCATTATCTCCATCTGTAAACTTTAATAATTCTATTGTTATACCTTATACAAAAGCCAAAGAAATTAGTGCTGGCAGCATGCAAATAAGCCAAATACTAGTTACTACTAAAAGTGCAGACGTAACAGAAAAAGTGTCTAAAACCATACAGTCAACGCTACTAAAAAACCATGGCGGACAAGAAGACTTTAGCGTACTTAGACAAGAAGAAACCTTGGCAATTAGTGACGGAGTTTTTAGCCAATTAACTATTTTTATCGGTGGCGCTGCTTTTATTTCACTAATTGTTGGCGGTATTGGAATAATGAACATTATGTTTGCAACAGTTAGTGAACGTACGCGTGAAATTGGAATCAGAAAAGCAATTGGCGCAACAAATAAACAAATCATTGATCAATTTATAATAGAGGCCGTAACGCTGTCTGCCACAGGTGGAATGGTCGGTATAATACTGTCGCTCATGATTATTATTGCAATCAGATCTACTACAAGCCTAGAACCAGCAATAGTATTGCCTGTAATTGGCGGATCTTTTTTGGTAAGCGTTGGAGTAGGAATAATATCTGGAATATTACCGGCAATTAAAGCAGCCGGAAAAGACCCTATTGATTCGCTACGCGGACTTTAAGCCTACTTTACTAGTTCGGCTTTTAGTTTTTCTACTAAGTCCACGGGTGTAGGATCTATGCCGTTTAATATACCTACATACAAACTAACAAAGTCACCAAATACTACCGTCCAAACAAGCTGTTCAAACAAGGTGTCCCCTTTTGCATTAACTACATGTGCTGCTGGGCGTTTACCCGACAATAATTTGTCTACAATTTCAAAGCGCTTAGTTACGCGGTCATTGTCAAAACTGCTGCGCAAATCAATAATGCTGTATGGCTTTTCGACAGGATGGCTTGCCCAACCTATAAATTCGTTATGGCAAAATTCTGGGTAACTGTTACACCATGCAACATTTTTGGCATTTTCGTTAAAGCTAATCTTCCACTTATAAGCTGCTGGCCACAATGTTGAACCAGCATAAATTACAGGCGATGTACCGGCTAGCTCTAGCGCAAGCTGTTTTGCAGGGTTCTTTGATGTTGGAACATCTACAAGCCAGTTCTTAACTGCTTCCTCTAGGTGATCTGCGGCTTTTTCTAGTTCGGCCTCAATCTGTTTAGCGTCAACCAGTCCAGCACAGGCTAAAATATTAATTAGGGCCTTAAAACAATACAGTACTGCAAATCTTGGTTGTGCAGCTTTAGGTAAAATTATTATAGGTACATTATTTTGATTTGCTAGCTCTAGTAATTTGCCTCCGCCAGCAATAACTACTAGCACCGCATTTTTGGTGATTGCTTCGTTAAAGGCATTTATAGTTTCTTCTGTGTTACCCGAATAGCTCGCTGCTATAACTAAGGTTTTAGTGCCCACATAAGCTGGTAAATTATAATCTGTAACTATCTCAAAAGGAACACTATATTTAGGCCAAGAAGTAGACATTCGTGCAGCTAATGCCGAACCGCCCATAGCCGCATAGACAATATTTTGTATATCATTACTTAAAATTATTTTTTCGAACTGTTTTCGTAACTGTTCTGCAGCGTGTGACGCAATCTGTAGCGCGCCGCTACTATCTATTTGGTTAATATATTTTAAATCATCAAGCAACATACATTCCCCTTGTGCTTTTTTTGTTGTATACTACTCACTATAAACTATAATCTATAAACTATCGATATTGGGGGTGGGAATGTTCGGACAAAGAGACACAAGCAGTACAGACGATGCGAATCAACAAAGTAGCACTCCAGTTTTGCCAATGCCTGACTATAATTCTCAGATGCCGGCGAGCCTGCCCGTAACTACCGCTCCGTCAGTTCCAAATTTTGACATACCAGCACCAGAACAATTAAGCGCACCTGTTACTAACAGTCCGCAACCACCTGTTCAAACAAGCCCAGAAGTCACATCAGATATTTCACCTGAAGATCTAGTAAGTATGAAGCAAGAGGCCTTGCAACACCTTCAGCCACTAGTAGACACCCTAGAACAATCACCAGAAGAAGAATTTAGAACAATAATGATGATGATTCAGGCAACTGACGATAAAAAAATGTTAAAAAAAGCACTTGAATCAGCTAAAAAAATTAAAGACGATAAAATTCGTGCACAAGCAATGCTAGATGTAATTAACGAGATTAATTACTTTACTCAAACTTCTCAGGCAGAATAAATTTATTAGTTTTTACTAATTAGAATTTTTCGGTAAGAACAAAAACCAATGATAGTGACTAGGGCAAACAGCCCTGCCGACAAGCCAGGGCCAGTATTTGGCACATTTGTAGTTGCCGACACAGCCTTTTTATTAATAGCGTCTGTCTGACTTGGCGAAACACCTTGAGCCGGAGTTATATAACCGCTAATACTAGTTTCTACTACTGGTACAGAAACTTTTGCTGTAGGTTGTTCTACTTTTATGACATTACCGTCGTTATTAGTTGCGTTATCGGAGCCTGCAACTTGTACGGTTGCTACTGAATTTGAATTTTTGTTGTTTAGTTTTCTGTAGACCCATCTACCCCCAGAAAAAAGTCCAACAAATACTGCAGCAGTAATAAATAAACTAGTAAAGGCCAGTAGCCAGGCTACGCTGGTACTTTGCTTATTTTGTGTAGAATAAAATTCCTGAAGTTCAGGAATTTGAGTTGTGGTATTTTTTTTACTAAATATCGACATGACTTTAATATCTCCAATTAATGCCCATCATTTAAATATACAATACTACATTGATACCATTTTTGCAAATAACAACACCCTGTTATTCAGTTATTTTTGTAGGTCTATCGACTATGCCTTTTAGTTCAAACAAAAGCAATCTAACAGATCTGGCCGTAACGTGCTTTTCGGCTGTTTCTATTGTAGGAAACTTCTTGTCTCTCATTTTAATAACTAGGTTTCGACATTTTTCTAAATCCCAGCCATCAAGCATAAGAAAGTTTTTTATTGCCATCGACAAATTATTGTGGGCATGTGTGCGAATAACATCTAATTGAGTAATAAAAATTGGATCCTTAGAACCAGCGCCGCCCTGTGAACGCTCCAATATAGCAGATACGTGACGAGCGACTATATCTGTATAATGATCCCATTTATCTTGTACGTGTGGAGGAAAAACTTTTTCAGGAAAAGTAAATCTAAGACCACCTGTTTTGGGGTCTTGTTCTAGCATACCCATTTTTGTAAGTAGTTCGTCTGACGAGTCATTAACCAAACTTGAATCATCAAATAATTCACCTAATTTAGTTCTGTATTCTGTGTTTTCTCGCTCTACTCTACCTTCGTCTGTTTCTATTCCAGCTATAAGCGCAAGTTCTTCGACTACGTTAGAATATATACCCTTTTGCGCCTGTACTAGTTCTTTTTCTTTTTTAGAATTTCTGTCTTTTCTTGCCTGTTGTAGAGCGGCCGATATTTCTTGTGAGTCTGGTAGCCCATCCATTATCCCAAATGCCGTCTCTTGTACTGCTTCTAGTGAATCAAGCTGTGCTATTCCGTTATTAACATCACTTAATGCCATATTGATTCGTTCTTTAAGAGTCGGTTCGGCAGGAGCAGTTGTTTCTGTATTACTGATTGGAGTTGGTGATAATGTTGGTTCGTGTTCGTTCATTTTTTTTGTTTTAATTTATTACTATTTACATTTAAGCATAAATACGTTAAAATGTCAATAATATGGTACACAACGAATTACCTAACCCATCAGTCGATTTATTAAAATACGACGGTGTAGACGCAACCAGGCTTATTGCTGACAGCTTAGAATTTACTAATATTACTCTTACGATTGGTGAATTAGTACTAGGTAAAATTAGCTCTGTTAGACCCGGACCAGAAGATAGAACAATTATGGTGATCGGAAGTTTATCTAACTTTCAGCCAATAAAATTTAAGTATAGCGTCGACGACATGCCGACCATATTCCCTTTAATCGAAGTTAGTGAAATTATAAAAAATTAAAAAAGCTACCAAAATTGGTAGCTTTTTTAATTAATAAACAGCTCTAGTAGTCAGCGCCCATGCCGCCCATACCAGCGGCTGCCGCTGATTTTGGCTCTGGTACTTCTACTACCAATGCACCCATAGTCATGCCTGTTCCAGCAATACTAACCGCATTCTGAATCGCTTCGCGCGTTACGCGCTTAGGATCAATAATTCCTTTAGCTTTTAAGTCTACTAACTTAGCTGGATCGTTAACATTAACGCCAAATCCTTGTTTACCTGACTTAACTTGCGGTAACCATTCGTCTGGATTAATTGCAGAGTTTTCCATTAATATACGAAAAGGTTGTTCTAGTGCGCGCTTAAGCAAAAACTTGCCGTTACTGTAAGCAACGTTATCTACGCCAACTATTAATTTTTCGTCTTGGACTATAAGGTCGGCAAGATTAACCATAGTTACGCCACCGCCAGCCACGATTCCTTCGTCTAGTGCGGCTTTAACTGCAGCAACTGCATCGTCTACTCTAAACTTCTTTTCTTCTATTTCTGTCTCTGTTGCTCCACCTACTTTAATAACTGCAACCTTGCCACCAAGTGATGCGGCACGTTTTACCAAAGGTTCGTTTGCGTAATGTGTGTCTGGTTTTTTAGAATCAACCTGAGCCAAAATATGCTTAATACGAGACTTAACATCTGCCGCACTTCCTGCGCCTTCTATTATTGTTGTGCTGTCTTTGCCAACAATAACTTTACGGGCGCGTCCTACTACTTCTAGTCCTACGGTATCAAAAGTCATACCCAAGTCTTCGGTAACGACTGTGGCACCTGTAAGTATTGCAATATCGTTTAGTACTTCTTTACGTCGGTCGCCAAACTCTGGAGCTTTTACAGCTACAGCGTTAAATACACCTTTTAACTTGTTTAAAATTAGAGCGCCAAGTGCTTCACCCTCTACATCTTCGGCTATTAAAATAAGATTTTTTTCGCCTTTTGCTGCCAATTTTTCTAGAATTGGTAAAAATTCTTGGATATTGCTAAGTTTTTTGTCGGTTATAACAATTGCTGGCTTGTCATATACAGCCTGCATTCGCGTACTGTCGGTAACCATGTATGGGCTAACAAAACCTCTGCTAAATGTAAATCCTTCTACTACTTCGTGTTCTAGATGTAGTCCCTGACCTTCTTCAACGGTGACTACGCCCGATTTACCTACTTTGTCCATCACATCAGCAATTAATGCACCAATTTCGGCGTCACCTGCGCTAATAGTTGCAACTTCGGCGATGCGGCTCTTTTTGCCTTCTATGCTTTCGGCCATACCGTTTAGTTTTTTAAGTACATCTGTTGCTGCTGCTTCTAGCCCTTTTCTAAGTAGCATTGGGTTATGTCCTGCTGCTATCAGTTTATTTGCTTCGTTTAAAATATGGTACGTCAAAACAGTAACGGTAGTAGTACCGTCGCCTGCAACATCGTTCATTTTGCTGGCCGCTTGTTTTATAAGTTCGGCACCTACTTTGTAACCCAAAGTTTCGTCGTCTACGTCTGCAATCTCTACGCCTTTTGCTACAGTAACACCGTCATGAGTAACCGTTGGTGAGCCGTAAGTTTTGCTAATAATTACGTTACGTCCCTTTGGTCCCATTGTAGTTTTAACTGCTTCATACAAAATACGAGCTCCGCCCAATACTCTTCTGCGCGCATCTTCGTCATAAAAAACTTTTTTAGACATAGTTTAAGCCTTTACCTTTGCATATACGTTTTCTTCTTTTACTAAAATATATTCTGTTGATTCGATTGTTACTTCGGTGTTGCTATATCCGCCGTAAACAACGCGGTCCCCAACTTTTACGTCTTTAACATCTTTGCCTACAGCTAATACTTTGGCTATTTTTGGTTTGTCGGCGGACTTTTCTGGCAAATACAAACCACTGGCAGTCTTAGTTTTAACTACTTCTTGCTCTATAACAACATAATCCGCTAGCGGAACTAAAGGTACACTCATATTAATCCTCCGATTTTAAGTTAGAAACGGTTGGTAAATCTCGCATTTTCACCAACCTCCATAGCTATATTAGCTTAGTCTAGCACTCACTATATATGAGTGCCAGTATAACGGTCAATACCTCTTAAAAACTAAAAAACCGCACTAATATGCGGATAAACAAACGAAGTGATAAATAAGAGAGATTGTAATTGAGTGTGAAGGTGGTGCGGGGGTTGCTAATAAGCGATGTTGATCGATTTAAATCGTTCTAATCTTTTATTAAACAATCCCCCGCTCCGTGTCGATACTAAAAATAGCATCAACCCTTCCGCATACAGCAATCTGCAGTTCCATGAGTGGTATTGAACAACAAAGCAATTTTACTGCATGCCTATTTTCATTATTCCCCCCAAGAGGTAGAAGTTAAAAACAGATTCACCCGCTACGCGATGCTTCCTCCGTGTGCCCGAACATCTTCTAGGTCAAATTTAGCCAGACTTTCGGCGACACGAACGCGAATTGCGTCTATGTTCCCCCTGCCTTTGGTTGGCGTAAACAAAACCTCGCATGACAGTCCTTTGTGGACCTTGCGGGCATCCGGCGAGCGCGTCGGTTCGTTGCTTTTAACGAACCTGTTATTCAACTTGGCGCGCTGTCGTTGCCTTTCATGCCTTTTTGTTCGGGCCGGCTTATCATCTATGTAGCTTTTCAAGGCTACCCCCATTCCTGGATTGAGTGCAACGTTTCACAACGAGGCAGTCTTATGCATTTGCTCTTGTCTCACGACAGTGCACGCTATTATTAACCGCTTAATAACACCGTGCACTGCCCTAGAGTTTTTATACAATCTCTCTTATTTGTAAATGTACAGCCATCGCTTGTGCGATGACACAGCGTTTATCTTATTTGACAAACTTGTTAGTAAATGTACTCCTACATATCTTAATTGTCAATTTTTTTACACTGTTGGCACACAAGTAGTTGTCTTACATTTTTGATAACGTGGGTTTTGATACAATAGAAGCTATGTCTTTAATAAACAAACATGTGCTAATGAGCGGAACTGATTATTTTGACGATGGCTATGCCATTAACGCTCATATGGACGACAAAATACCGGTTGACCGCGTAAAAGCAGCCCAAGAACATGCCAAAATAGCAGAATATATGCAAAGTGCAGGCATAGCGGTAAGCAAAATTGCAGCACCAAAAAACTGCCAGGACGGAGTATATACTGCAAACTGGGCGCTAATTCATGGCAATACTGCCGTTATGGCAAACTTACCAAATATACGCGAATCCGAAGAATCTTATGCCAAAGATGTTTTAAAAAATCTAGGCTATAACACAATTAAATTACCCAAAGAAATTCATTTTAGCGGACAAGGCGACGCTTTGCCATGTGGAAAATATTTGTTTGTAGGAACAAATTATCGAACCAGCCCAGAAGCGCATCAACTGCTTGAACAATACCTTAAATTAGACGTAATTGGACTACAAACGGTTCCACAAACCAACAGCAACGGCAGCCTAGTTATTAACAAAGTTACCGGCTGGCCAGACAGTTTTTTTTACGACCTAGATCTTGCTTTGGCAGTAATTAACCAAAATACAATTGCTTGGTGTCCTGACGCCTTTACTGCAGAATCATGCAAAAAAATAAGAGACCTAAAAGAACTAGTTAAAATAGAGGTTAGTTTAGACGAAGCTATGAACGGCTTTGCTTGCAACCTAGTGTCTACCGGAAAATCTGTAATTATGAGCAACCATGCGCCTATTCTAAAAAAGGCGCTGATTGACCTAGGATTAACAGTTTATTGTCCTGATGTAACCGAACTTTTAAAGGGTGGCGGTTTTATTAGATGTACTACTCTTACACTAAATTAGTATTAATTTAAGCTGTTATTTCTTGGTGAACCCAAAATAGCAATTTTACAAAATCATCGGCTGTGTTCCATAAACGCTCCATAGTTCTTGGAGCATATTCGCAACCAGGATTAGTGACAAGACTATTAGAACCATACTGAAAAACTACGCTGGGAAATTCTGAATTTAGTTCTTTAGTACTAATAGCCGCCGTTTTATATAAATTAATGGTCGCTACTCTAGTTGAATTTTTTAGGTCAGAATTAACCGCTAAAATTGTAGAATCCCTAAGAGCTAACATCAAAGCCGTACTTTTTATGCCAGTATCTTCGTCTGTATCGGTACCTACTAATGTTTCACTAAAATGTTTAGTTACTAATTTATGGTTCAGGACTAAATAGTTTGCCAGCCTAAGTGTTCTTAAGGCAATTGTATGAGGAATATCGGCAGGCGTACTAATTGCATCAACGTTATATACATCCACAAATGGTTCGCCTTCTAAAAACGGCTGATCAATACTCATGATTTGTTTTTCGTTTTTAGCGATATTGCAGCCTTAGCTACAGACACTTCGTCGTATTCGCGCTTAAGTACACGCTGTTTGTCTCCGTCGTTTTGCGGTAAATGTCTAAGTTCTGCGGCCTTTGGACCGTTATACAAAATTGATTTTTCGTGACCCTTACCAAGCAAAATAACCAAGTCACCTTTTTCGGCTAAATCAATTGCCTTTTGAACGGCTTCTTCTCTTTTTAAAATACTAAATAAGTTTTGATTTAGTATTTTTCCGGACTCTTTAGCGCCATCACAAATCTGATCCAATATTTTTAGCCCATCTATGTCTCGGTCATCTTCTTCTGTCGCAACTACAATATCGCACCATTTACCGGCTATTTTACCCTGTTCAGAACGCTTAGCTTCGTCTCGCCTACCAGCACTTCCAAATACACATATTAATTTTCCTTGTGTCAGTTTTTTTACTTCGGCTAAAATTTTATCAAAACTTTCGGGGGTGTGTGCGTAATCTACAATAACGTCAAAATTTTGACCTTCGTCTACTTTGGTCATTCTTCCTTCTACTTC
>CALRCT010000007.1 GCA_943354655.1 uncultured Candidatus Saccharimonas sp.
ATGTCTTACTACGGACACAATAAAGTACGAGGAGGCTATACATGCTATACAGGTACTTATAACGTGGAGCCTAACGGTTACATGCGAAGAGATAACGATTACAGTAGGTCTAAATATTAGTGCTAGCATAGTTGCCCAGTTCATCCACTAAAGGTATATGATATTAATAAGAATTTCTTAGTTAGGTGTACTGTTAATATATGGCTAAAAAGAAAGTGCCCTTATTCAAAGAGGATGATGAGCAATACGCCAAGAAAACTGCTCATAAAGTAAAGCCTAAGTCTAAGAAGTTACTTTTAGGTCTAATATTTGCTGTATTAGTTTTTGCAATACTAGGCGAATCGCTTATTTATATTTCTAGGCACAAATCAAGCGAATATTCTAAGCCTACGGCTACGGCTACTATTTCAAGTCCCGCCACTACGGGTGTCATAGGCCTTGCAAAGAATTCTTATGATGCGATAAATATAACATCGGACGCTTTATTGGTAGCAACTAATAAAGTCCGTGCAGATAACGGTGTAAGTGCGGTCACTATAAACGGCCAACTATCTAGTTCTTCTGTTGCAAAGTGTAATGACATGGTTCAGAGAAACTACTGGGCACACAACACTCCTGACGGCAAACAGCCATGGACATTTGTCGATGCTGCGGGGTATAAGTATGCTAAATCTGGAGAAAACTTAGGCTATGGTTTTAAGTCCTCAAGTGACGTAGTTACGGGATGGATGAATAGCTTACCGCACAGACAAAATTTGCTAGACAAGACGTTTACAGAAGTAGGTTTTGGTATTTGCAAGAGTAATAGTTACGTAGGTTTTGGAGCACAAACTATTGTCGTTCAACACTTCGGCGAACCAGCACCCAAATACCAACCCAAGGCAACTAACGCCTATGCACCTCCTGTACCAAAACCTTACGTTGCATCAGTTTGTACGAAAATACCGATTCCGTATAAGACGATTTATAAAGATGCTTCGTATATGTACACAGACGAAACGAGTTCTTACGGAGGCTACGAAGGTTTTACGAACAGCTGCACTGCTGACTCAACGGGCTATAAGCCAACAGACTACACGATACAGCCAATAGATAAAACCGTACTAGTGGGTACGAAACCTAGACCAGTCCCCCCTACTACTCCTTAGTTGTCCATAGTTGCGCAGTTTATCCACTAGGGGTAGCCAAATGATAGACCCAGCGTAAGCTGGGTTTTTCATTTGGCTAACGAAGCGAACCGAAGCCTCAGAATGCACATTCGGGGTGAAGATTGCCATTCGGCAATCTGCAAGGAAACCTTTCAGATTTGCAACTTGTTGCAAGTACGAAAGTTTCGGGCCTGCCAAAGGTAGGTCGAATCCCACATCCCTTCCCATATCCCTTACGAATCAAAATACGACTTAATATGGCGCCATAATGCTATAGTTTTAGTATGGACACAGATAGTTGGTATAAACTGCTAAATAAACCTAGTTGGGCACCACAACCATGGGTTTTTGGAACTGTGTGGTCTGTTTTGTACCCTATTATTATTGCTGTAAACATATACATTATTGTTTTAATTGCTAAACATAAAATTGGTATAAGTTTAGCTGTTCCCTTTTGGTTAAATTTATTTTTTAACTTAATATTTACACCTATACAATTTGGATTACGGAACAATTTTTTGGCAATGATAGATATTTATCTTGTTTTGGCGACTATTATAATAGGAATTATTGTAGCGTGGCCTGTGTCTAAAATTATATCTATAGCATTTTTACCGTATTTGATTTGGGTAGTTATTGCTACCGTATTGCAAACTTATATAGTTATACATAACTAGTATTTTGCTATAATTATTATATGAAAATAGCTATTTTGGGTGCCGATGGTTATATAGGACATAATTTAATAGAACAGTTATTAAAAGACACTAGTCACCTTATTTTAGCTATATCCCCTAATGCCGAGTCTATGCAATACCAGCATGAACGATTAACTAAATTTAATGTTAACGTTTTTGACACCAATAAACTCAGCGAAGTTATTAAAAATTGCGACAGTGCATATTATTTAATTCATATGATGGCTCAAAAAGAACTAGATTTTGCCGAGGCAGAGTCTAGCGCGGCGTTAAGTTTTTGTGCAGCGGTTGTGGGTTCTAACATAAAACGCGTTATATATTTGGGTGGATTAGGTAGTGACAACGATAAATTATCTAAGCATTTGGAAAGTCGTCATAAAACAGGTCAAATATTAAAAAATGGCGTACCACAAGTTATTGAGTTTCGTGCATCGATGGTAGTTGGTCACGGCAGTATATCGTACGATATAGTTACGAATTTAATTCATAAACTACCTATATTAACTTTACCAAAATGGGCAAAAACTTTAACTCAACCTATAGGTTTAAGCGATGCCATTAGCTACTTAATTGCTGCACTAGATTTAACAATAAACGACAGTCAAATAGTCGAAATTGGTGGTCCCGAACAACTTTCTTACGGAGATCTAATGAAGCGATACGCAGCCTGGAAGAATAAAAAAATGATTATTATTAAGTTTCATATAATACCGTTAAGTATTGCAGCGTGGTGGTTAAATTTATTTACACCAAAAACTCACGCCAAGGTAGGCAGAATTATGGTAGAATCTTTATCTAATTCGATGATTGTTACCAACAACCGTGCAACCGAGCTTTTTCCGGATATTCACCCCAAAGGTTTAGAGGAAGTATTTGTGTAAAATTATTATATTTTACTTAGCGATAAGTGCAGTTGTTAAGATATAATTAAACTTAAGTGCAATTTATGTAAAAGGTGTAGTTAAATTTGTGAGAATTATAGAACCAAGTCATTTAAAAAGACGTAGTATTAAAAAGAAAAAAAGTCACAAAAGGCTTTATTTAATTTTGGTGTTATTATCTTTTGGTTTAGTTTTTGTATGGACACAAATTAATCCTAAAAAAATCGATTCTGCCATTGATTTAAAACAAGTTAGTAATACTAGTGTTAAGGGTGTGGCTGTAGCTGAAGTTCCTAAAAAGAACACACTAAAAGAGTTTAGTAATACTGGTTTTGTAGATTTTTATGGATCATTTGCTTACCCAAACACGTCAGAAATAATTTCTCCCCCTGTAATTACTGGTAACCCCGAAGCAGATAAGCGCATCCAATCTATAGCCGAAAAAAGAGGATATAAATTAAGGAGCGCCCCTATTTCTGCCCCTGTTAGTACGTTTGAAGGAATGCAAATACAGCAAAAAGCGCAACAACCACTTGCAGATTTATTTACCGAAGCAAAAAAAGCAGGTCATATTTTAACTTTGACAGCCGCTTTTAGGTCGGTCGACGACCAACGTGAATTATTTGTGGGCAGATTAAACGCTAAAATGACAGATATTGCACTAGGGTTGGCAGATGCATCTGTAGAAGAAACACTTAAAACAACTGCTCCCCCGGGCTATTCTAGGCATCATAACGGTTTTACTATAGATATTGCATGTGGCAACGTAGGTGGAATGGCCTTTTTAGAAACTGACTGTTTTGCTTGGTTAAGTAAAGATAATTTTAAAATGGCAAAAGAATTTGGTTGGATTCCAAGTTATCCTGATGGAGCTAGCAGTGTTGGTCCAGAGCCAGAACCCTGGGAATATGTATGGGTTAGTAAAGGCTCATTGTTAGAATAAAAACATGAAACCTAAGAAAAGTATTATTAAGCTAAAATACGTTGTGGTCATTTTAGTAATAATCACCATCTTAGTTATAGTGTTTATTTTAAGACAAAAGATCAGTGATTATTTTGTTAATAAAGACAGTAAAAATACAGTAAATGTGTTAGAAAAAGACGTAATAGTTAAATCTAAAACTACTAGGTTTATTGCAGCTGGAGATTTTATTGCCCATGACGCATTAAACTTGCAGGCTAAAAACGATGAAGGCCAGTATAACTATTATCAGTTTATGGATCAAATGAAGCCTGTTATGTCGTCTGCGGATATCCGTTTTTGCAACCAATCTACTTTGGTAGGTGGCGAAAAATTTGGCGTAACTGGTTATCCAAGTTTTAACGCCCCCGAAGCGTTTGCTAATAATATGGTAGATGTTGGCTGTAATCTTATTAATACTGCGTCTAATCATAGTAGTGATAAAAATCAGTCTGTAATTGATTCTAATGTAGCGCTTTGGCAAAAAATTCAAGGAACTCTTACTGTGGTCGGGCAAAATAGTTCTGACGAAGCCAGACAGAGGGTTAATTATTTTGTAATAGATGGCTTAAAATATGCGTTTTTAGCGTATACAACATATTCAAACTCTACCCCACCGGCTTCTTATTCGGTTAATATGTATAGTCGGGAATTTGCTAAGTTACAGGTGGCAGCAGCAAAAGCTGCTGGTGCAAAGTTTATTATTGTAAGTATGCGTTGGGGCACAGAATATTCTGAGGGCGTTAACGGCTATCAACTGTCAGAAAGCCAATACTTAGCTGATTTGGGTGTAAAGCTAGTCTTAGGTCATGGTCCGCATGTCTTAGAGCCTGTTAAAAGACTTACTGGCACTGGTGGTAACGAAACTTTAGTTTGGTATAGCCTGGGTAACTTTTTGCACGCACAACTAGAACCAGAAACACTTTTTAACGGAATTGCAGTATTAGAAATAGACCCTAAAAATGCATCGATTATTAGCGCAGGTTTTTTGCCTACTTATATGCACTACGACTGGACTGCCGAAGAAGCTAAAAAACAAGATTTGCTGGCGCGCAAAAATTTTGAATTAGTACCATTAGAAAAAGCAACAGAACTTTTTAAAAGTTCACATTTAAATACAACTATAGATGCACAAGAAAAAAGAATAAGTAGCACTTTAAATATGTTTACTTCGATACCTATTCTTAACCTTAAAGATATTGGTTTATAGATTACTTTAAATAATCTGTTGCAGGTCCAAGATCAAAAAATTCTTCTAAAGTTTTGATACCTGTATTATGCATTTCTAATGCAAGTTCATGCCCTACGTATCTGTAGTGCCAGGGTTCAAACATATAACCTGTGACTTGTTCTTTGTCTGATGTATATCTAAGGATAAAACCGTATTTATAAGCGTTATCTGCCAGCCATTTTCCTTCTGGTAAATCTGCTAAACAAGCATCTAAATGGCACTTAGTATCTATTCTGGTAAAATCTAGAGCCAAACCTGTTTGATGTTCGCTATGTCCTGGACGTGCGCTACTTCGGTCTGCTTCTGTAATCCCCTGCGTGTTAACGTAGCCGTCGTATAAAGTTTTTTGATACGTTGCCGATCTAAAACCACTACCTAGTTGTAGCTGAAGTCCTGTAGTTTTTGCGTCATTAAATAGGTTAATAAGATCTGTTTGCAATACTGTTCTTAAGTGCATTTGTTGCTCTGACGATGCTAGCCTTAAAGGCACACTAGGAACAATTAAATCATTTGGCGTATAAGTTATTGGTAGCGAATAATGTTTGTTTGCAACAAACCACAAGCTGGTGGGTTCTGTAATGCTGTACATTTTTTTGTTGAATTTGTCGGTGTTATTAGGGGTGTAATTGGAATTGTCGGGAGTGGTAACTTTGCTATTATTTGATACGATAGTATTTTTTTTTGTAAAAATACGAAAAGCCCAAAAAGTACCCAAAAGTAAAAATATAATTAATATAGATAGATTTATTTTTTTTATCATAACTAAAATCATTATATCAAAACGTCCAATTACAATTATATTATGTATCTGTCCTGTTAATTATTGTCAAAATATGACAATATATTAGTAATTACATCTTTATTATGACAATACAAGACAACATACAACCACTTAACATTAATGGACTAAAGGGTCGCATGCTTGTGTTGCCTTCTAAAAAAACAGACAAAAAAGATATTTTGTTACTGTACGGACATCATGCCAGCATTGAACGAATGGCGGGAATAGCCGAAGATCTACATCAGTATGGCGCAGTTACAATGCCGGATTTTCCTGGGTTTGGTGGAATGGATAGTTTTTATAAAATTGGCATGAAGCCTACTTTAGATAATTTGGCTGATTATTTAGCTTCTTTTATTAAGTTAAGATACAAAAATAAAAAAATAACTATTGTTGCTATGTCTTTTGGGTTTGTTGTTGCTACACGAATGTTGCAAAAACATCCTAAATTAGTAAGCAAAGTTGATGTATTGGTTAGCGTAGTAGGATTTTGTCATCGTGATGATTTTGTGTTTAGCCGTAAACGCTATTTGTTTTATCGATCATTAGCTAGTGTATTTAGTAGTAAACTTCCTGCTTTATTTTTTAGATATGTAGTGCTAAGCCCTATTGTATTAAGGACTGCATATTCTAAGACACATAATGCAAAGAATAAGTTTAAAAATCTGAGCAAAGAAGAAGCTAATAAGGCTATGAATTTTGAAATTCATTTATGGCACTGCAACGAAGTTAGAACATATATGGACACTACTATTAGTATGCTAACTTTAGACAACTGCAATAAACAAGTTAAAATGCCAGTACATCACGTTTCGGTTAATGCAGATCAGTATTTTAATAATCAAATAGTAGAACAACATATGCATGTAGTTTTTAGTGATTTTATTGAACATAAAGCAGTAATGGATAATCACGCCCCAAGTATTATTGCCAATAAAGAAGCGTCTAGTGGTTTAATGCCTCAATCGTTACGTAATGTATTATCAAGGAGTTAATTATGAAAATAGCTATTGTTTGTCCTTACAATTTATCGATGCCAGGAGGAGTTCAACAGCATGTTTTTGAACAAGCAAATGAACTAAAAAAAAGAGGACACATAGTTAAAATAGTTACGCCTAAACCTCGCAAAGAACTAGTTTTTGACGATACTGATGTAGTTTTTTTGGGTAGTTCGCGACGTATTAAAACTCCAAATCATACAAGTGTAGATGTTTCTATTAGTGTAACAACAGAAGCAATCGAAGAATTATTAGACGAACAACAATTTGATATTGTGCATATGCACGAGCCACTTGTGCCAATTTTAGCCAGACAAATGTTACCAAGAATTAAAGTACCCGTTGTTGGGACTTTTCATGCGGCATTACCAGAAACAGTAGTAGCCAAATCAATAGCCGGTAGCATATCGCCTTTTGTAAAGTCTATATTAAAGCATTTAAGTGCAGTTACGGCCGTATCAGAAGCAGCTACAACCTATATTTCTGATTACATTACGTCTGATGAGGTTAATTTTATACCAAATGGTGTTGACCTTAAGCATTACAATAAACCAGCTGAATCTAACAAGCGAAAGAATATTTTATACGTTGGAAGATTAGAAAAACGCAAAGGTGTTAAATATTTAATCGAAGCATACGCAGAATTTGCAAAATATGACACGCAACACAGATTATTAATAGCAGGAAACGGTCCAGATAAAGATAAATTAGAGACTTTAGCTATAAATTTGGGTGTGATTGATAGAATAGACTTTTTGGGATATGTATCAGAAGAGCAAAAGATTAAGTTATTACAAGATTCATCTGTTTTTGTATCGCCTGCTTTGTACGGAGAAAGTTTTGGAATAGTTCTAATAGAAGCTATGGCTACAAATACACCAGTTATAGGTGGAAACAACATAGGCTACGCATCTGTATTAAAAGGACTTGGATCGGTTGGGTTAGTTAACCCACTAGATTCTGATATATTTGCACGAAGAATGAATTTATTAATAAATGAGCCAGAATTAAGAGAAATATGGCAAAAATGGGCTCAAAAAGAAGTCAAGCAATATTCTTATAAGAGCATTGTTGATTCTTACGAAAAAATATATAAAAACTTAGTAAAAAATTAAATGAAAATAGGATTTGTTTTAGACGACAGGCTTGATAAACCAGATGGTGTTCAGCAGTATATTAAATTGCTTGGATCATGGTTACAAAAGCAGGGAAACGAAGTTCATTATTTAGTTGGTAACAGTCCTGGTGCTAGTCAAGATAATGTACATAATCTTGGAAGAACAGTTGGTGTTAGGTTTAACAAAAATCGAATGGCTATTCCCTTGCCTGCGTCGGGAAGTAAAATTAAAAGTTTATTAAAAAAAGAACATTTTGATGTTTTGCATGTTCAAATGCCGTATAGCCCATTGTTGGCAGGAAAAGTCATTAAACATGCAACAAAAGATACTGCTGTTGTAGGGACTTTTCATATTTTACCTCATGACAAATTATCTAAATTTGGCACTAAAGCACTTGGAGTATTGTTGCATAATAACAAAAAAAGATTTGATGGTTTTATTAGTGTAAGTTCGGCTGCAAGAGTATTTGCAAAATCACATTTTGGAATATCTAGTACTGTTTTGCCAAACGTAGTTGACCTAAATAAATACCAAAAAGGTTCCGCCTTAAAATCTTTAAATGATAAAAAAAATATATTATTTTTGGGTAGATTCGTAGAAAGAAAAGGAGCTCATTTTTTACTTAAAGCTTACCAGGAATTAATTAAAAATATTGAAGTAACTGATGTCCCAAGACTAATTATGTGTGGTGACGGGCCAGATATGATTAAGTTAAAAAAAATGGCCTCAGAAATAACTGCAGCTAAAGGCGAAATTATTTTTACTGGTTTTTTGAACGAAAACAAAAAAGCAGATTATTTAGCAAGTGCCGATGTTGCTGTTTTTCCGTCGACTGGCGGAGAAAGTTTTGGAATTGTTTTGATAGAAGCTATGGCTGCAGGTTCAAAAGTAGTATTAGGTGGCGACAATGATGGTTATAAAACTGTTTTAGGTGATCAACCGTTTTCTTTGATTCACCCCCAAGATACAACGATATTTAGCCAAAGATTAAATCAGCTTTTGTTTGATAAAGAGTTTGCCCTAACATTAGGTAATAAACAAAAAGAGTCTGTTAAACAGTACGATATTAAAATTGTAGGACTTAAAATAGTAGATTTTTATAAACATTCGCTTGCAAGCAGACGAATTAGGGATAATAATTAATATATGTTTAAACGAAAAAGTAGTGAAGTTCATATAAGTATATCTAATAGAACAATAGTAAGAATTATAGGTTTTGGCGTAGCAACGTATGCCGGTTTTAGATTTTTTGATAATATTCAGCATTCATTAACATTAATATTTATATCTTTCTTTTTAGCAATGGCGCTTAATCCAGTAGTTGGATTTATTACACGTAAATTAAAAAGTAAAAGCAGGATTAGGGGTACGGCAGTTGCCTATATTGCTGTTATTACTATATTGTTTACATTCTTTAGTATGGTGTTGCCGCCGCTAGTGACACAGTCTACGCAATTTATCGAAGATGTACCAAGTAAGATTCAAAGTCTTGAAGGCCAAGACAGTTCTGTAGGACGTTTTGTAAGAAAGTATGAATTAAGTAAACAATTAGATAATTTTGCTAACGACTGGACCAATAACCTAGGGGATGCTTCTAAGCCCGTTTTAAATACTGCTACGCGTATTATGACTGCCGTAGTGTCATTTATTACAGTTTTAGTACTTACTTTTATGATGCTAGTAGAAGGCCCTTACTGGATTGGTAAAATAATAGAAACACTACCAGAAGGAAGACAAGAACGTTCTAGGCATTTACTGCACAGAATGTATAATTTGGTAACTAGTTTTGTGAATGCACAATTACTAATAGCGTTAATTGCTGCTACATTTGCAGCAATTGCACTAACTATTATAAGTAGTATTATGGACGTCAACATTAACGTTGTAGCTTTATCTGGTATGGTAGCACTTTTTGGAATTATTCCGACAATTGGTAATATAATTGCCGCTGCAGTGGTAGCAATTGCCTGTTTGTTTACATCTGCACCTTTAGCAATCGCTATATTAATTTACTTTGTTGTTTATCAGCAAATAGAAAACGTAACTATTCAGCCCTACATACAGTCCCGTAACAACGATTTGTCGCCATTATTGGTATTTGTTGCAGCACTACTTGGTATTGGCTTTGGTGGACTGCTAGGCGGTTTTGTAGCTATTCCTGCAGCAGGTTGTCTTAAAATATTGCTAGAAGATTACTTAGACTCAAAAAATTTAAAAAATAATTCCGACGATTAGTTTCTGTTCCAGATTTGATTACCAAGAACGTCCTTAATTTCTATCTGTTCTTTAAATAGATCGTCCCTTATTGCATCGGATTCAGCCCAATTATTAAGCGCGCGTGCTTTTTTTCTGTTAGCTAGTTTTACTTTTTGTGCTTTATTTATGTCTTTTCTTAATGATAATGTTAGCCCCAACAATGCATCTATTTGTGCTGCAGATTCTTTAATAGCTTTTGAATCTATACCTAGTTCTGCAGTTTTGTTTAGCATTCCATTAATTAATCCTAAAACTCTTGGTGTATTTAAGTTGTTAGCAAGTTCTTTTTTAATAAGAGTTATAGAATCTTTGTAGCTTGCTGCTAGTTCGCTAGATACTAGATCTTGAAACTGCAAATCTGACCAAGCGTTAAGCTTGTTTAGAACTATCTGAAAAGATCCAAGAACTTCCCAGCTAAACTGTGCTTCTGTGTGATATTTTGAACTTAAAACAAGAAGTCTGAACGCATCGAGTGTATAACCCTTTTCTTCGATGTCTTCTAGGGTATAAAAATTACCAATACTCTTACTCATTTTTTTGCCGTCAACTAATATAAAATTACTGTGCACCCAAATTTTGGCAAATGGTTTGTTGGTTGCAGATTCGCTTTGAGCTATTTCGTTAGTGTGATGAACCGGAATATGGTCTATGCCACCAGCATGAATACTAATTGTTTCGCCTAAAAATTTCATGCTCATTGCACTACATTCTATGTGCCATCCTGGGAATCCTGTTCCCCACGGGCTTGGCCATTCCATGTCTCGTTTTTCGTCCCGTGGACTAAATTTCCATAATGCAAAATCTGTAAGGTTCTTTTTTTGAGGATTTAGTTCTACGCGTGCACCAGCTCGCAACTTTTTTAAATCAAGTTGCGCAAGTTTACCGTAATCTTCGATTGTTGAGGTGTCAAAATAGACACCGTCGTCTATAACATATGTATGACCTTTGGATTCAAGTATTTTTACAAGTTCTATTTGTTCAGGAATATTGTCGGTAGCCTTTGGTAACATTGTTATTTTAGAAAAATTTAATCGTTCCAAACCTTTAGTAAAATAATCTCCGTAATATTGTGCTACATCCCAGGCCGTTTTGCCTTCTCTTTTTGCGCCTTTTTCTAGTTTATCTTGGCCGTCGTCTTCGTCACTTACAAGGTGTCCGACATCTGTTATGTTCATTACCCA
>CALRCT010000008.1 GCA_943354655.1 uncultured Candidatus Saccharimonas sp.
CGGTGACAGGGCTCGCAAAGAAGTATTGGTTGATTACGGTTTTAGACTCCCAAGTGCGCTAGACAACCGCCCACTTACATATTCAGAATTTGAGCGTCATGTTAATCAAGTTGTTTATGTAAGTGCAACACCAGCATTGTATGAATTGTCGCGTAGTCCTGAGCCGATTCAGCAGGTTATTAGACCTACTGGTTTGTTAGACCCACCTATCGAAGTTAGGCCAACTACGCATCAGGTTGACGACTTGATTGCCGAAATTAGAATTTGCCTAGAAAAACACCATAGAGTATTGGTCACTACTCTTACTAAACGAATGAGTGAAGACCTTACTGATTACTTAAAAGAACTAGGTATTAAAGTTGCGTACCTACACAGCGACGTAGAAACGTTAGAACGAACAGATATTTTACGTGACCTTAGGCTGGGTATATATGACGTATTAATTGGCATTAATTTGCTTCGTGAAGGTTTAGATTTGCCAGAAGTTTCTTTGGTAGCAATATTAGACGCCGATAAAGAAGGATTCTTAAGAAGCGCTCCTGCGTTAATTCAGACTATAGGAAGAGCAGCTCGTCATGAAGAAGGTCGAGTGATAATGTATGGCGATCGTATTACTGGCAGTATGAAACAAGCAATCGACGAAACCAACAGGCGACGCAAAATCCAAGAAGATCATAATACTGAACATGGTATTACACCAACAGGTGTTCAAAAAATGATAGCCGAGCGAATGAACCACGAAGAATCAGCAACCGATAAAAAGAAACACATTAATTTAAAAAAGATTCCTAAAGAAGAATATAGCCATTTAGTGAAAGACCTTAAAAGACAGATGGATCTTGCAAGTGCTAATCTAGAATTCGAAAAAGCAGCCGACCTAAGAGACACTATTGCCGAAATAGAATCTAAAATGTAGTATTTTACAGTTCAGAAACTAGCGAAGTTACTAATATATTTGTATAATACTATCAAATGTCAAAACTAACCAAAGAAGAAATCTTAAAATTGGCCTTCCTTGCTCGTCTTAAATTAAGCGATGACGAAGTAGAAAAATACCAAAAAGAACTTAGTAGTATCTTAGAATATGTTAAACATTTAGATAACGTAGACGTTAGCGGGCTTGAGCCTACTTATCAGGTAAGCGGGTTAGTTAACGTGTCAAGAAAAGATCAAATTATAGACTATGGCGTTTCTAATGAGGAACTTCTTAAGAATGTACCAGTACGCGAAGGTATGTATATTAAAGTTCGGAGAATGATTTAAGTGGTACATTGGAAAACTATTAAACAAGAAGCTAACGATGTTGCAAATGGCACAACAAGTGCTTTGGCGAATGTTAACAAATCTTTAAAATTAATCCAGGATAACGAAGAATTTGGCGCAATTATATCTGTAATAAAAGACAGATCTATTGAACGTGCTAAATTTATAGACGCACAAATTGCTAAAGGCCAAAAAGTTGGTAGACTAGCTGGTGTTCCTTTTATTGCAAAAGATAACTTTTTAACGTTTGGATCAGAAACTACAGCAGCCAGCAATATGTTAAAAGGTTTTAACGCACCATACCAATCTACGGCTATAGAAAAATTAGAAGCCGAAGGAGCTATATGCGTTGCAAAAGCAAACTTGGATGCGTTTGCTCACGGTGGAAGCACCGAAAATAGTGATTTTTTTGTTACTAAAAACCCTCATGATAAAACTAGAGTAGCTGGTGGTAGTAGCGGTGGATCTGCAGCTGCAGTAACGCTAGGACTTGCTCCATTTGCGCTTGGAAGTGATACAGGTGGCAGTATACGCGAACCGGCAAGTTTTTGTGGAGTAGTTGGGCTAAAACCAACCTACGGACTAGTTAGTAGAAGTGGTGTAGTTGCTATGGCTAGCAGCACAGACGTTATTGGACCCATTACAACTAACGTTGCAGATGCTGCACTTGTATTAGACATAATGTCGGGAAAAGACTTGTTAGACAGCACTACAATAGACAATGATCCTAAGGGTTACGAACTAAATGGCGCTAAATCAAATATTAGCGGTATGCGCATTGGTGTTATAAAAGAATATATGGACGATGGACTTGATCCAGAAGTTAAAAAAGTTATAACCGAATCAATCGAAATATTTAAAAAAGCTGGCGCAGTTATAGTAGACGTAAGTCTTCCTAGTTTACCTACGGCGCTAGCAGTTTATTATATTGTTGTACCGGCAGAAGTTAGTAGTAATCTTAGCCGATACGATGGTCAGCGTTTTGGTCATAATGACATAAATGCAAAAACACTCGAAGAAAGTTATGTAAATTCTAGAAGTCAAGGTTTTGGATCCGAAGCTAAAAGACGAATTATGATAGGTACTCATGTACTTAGTAGTGGTTATTACGACGCATATTACAAAAAAGCACAAACTGTTAGAACAAAATTAATCAACGAATTTAATAATTCATTTAAAAGCGTAGATGCATTAATTGGTCCTGTTACGCCAGAAGTTGCTTTTAAAATTGGAGCGAATAGCGACGATCCATTAAAAATGTATTTAATAGATATTATGACTGTAGCAGCCAATCTTGTTGGAGTTCCAGCAATTAGTATTCCTGCTGGTTTGGCTGGCGATATGCCGGTAGGACTTCAGATTATGGCACCGCAACAAAAAGACCGTGATTTGCTTATTTTAGCATCTGAATTTGAAGGATTGATAAAATGATTATTAATTTATTAATTATTGCATTACTTGGAATGGCCTTTTTAATTATTATTAGCTTAGTAAATAAAAAAGTTCCAAAAAAATTAAACCACAAATATTTTGTTAAAGAATGGAGATATCTTCAGGCAATGTGTGCCAACAAAGATACTTGGCCACTAGCTATAATTAACGCCGACAAATTGCTGGATACTGCCTTAAAAAAGCGCAGCTTTAAAGGTAAATCTATGGGCGAAAGATTAGTATCGGCGCAGCGCAAAATTACCAACAACGAAGCAGTATGGATTGCACATAAATTGCGAAACAGATTAGTGCACGAACACGATGTTAATTTAAAAGAAAAAGACGTCATGGATGCCCTTGTTGGTATACGTCAGGCATTAAAAGATCTTGGGGCATTATAATGGTTGATGATAAATATTTGGTAGACGGCTATTACCCTACTATAGGCATAGAATGCCATGTTCAACTTAAAACTAAGACTAAGTTATTTGCAGGCATAGATAACGATGCCAGAGCAGCTGATCCAAACACTTTAATTAGTCATATATGTTTAGGGCTGCCAGGAGCACTACCTGTATTAAACGAAAAAGCTGTGGATCTAGCTTCTAGAGCAGCATTTGCATTAGGAACTTCACCCCAAACTTTTAGTAAGTTCGACAGAAAACATTATTTTTATCCTGATTTACCTATGGGGTATCAAATTACTCAGTTTGATCAACCAATTATTATAGGTGGTCAGGTAAACGCAGCGGTAGAGGGCGTTCAGATGGTATTTGATGTTACGCGTGCGCACCTTGAATCAGATGCTGGCAAAAGTACCCACCCAGCAGGTAAAGATTATTCATTAGTAGACTTAAACCGTGCAGGAACGCCATTACTAGAAATTGTTAGCGAACCTTGTATGCATAATTCAGCAGAAGCAAAAGCTTATGCACACGAACTACATTTATTAATGAAATATGCAGATGTATCAGACGTTAATTTATTTTTTGGAAACATGAGATTTGACGTTAATGTTAGTGTATCTAAGGATCCTAAAGTAATGGGAACAAGAACAGAAACTAAAAATTTAAACAGTTTTAGAAGCGTTAATGACGCTGTTAATTACGAGATTAAACGTCAAATAGAAGTACTAGAATCCGGCGAAAAAATTATACAAGAAACACGTGGCTGGCTAGACGATTCAGGTAAAACCTTCAGCCAAAGAAGCAAAGAAGATTCGCATGATTATAGATATTTTCCTGATCCAGATATTCCACCGATAGTATTAACTTCAGATTATATTAAAAACATCGAAAATAGCATGCCTATTTTACCTACTCAAATCCGCAATAATTTTAAATCTATAGGATTAGAATTTTCTCAAATAGAAACAATTTTAGACGAACCAGCAATTGCTAATTTACTTATGTACATACAAGATGCTCACGGTGACAGTACTGCAAAAACAGTTGCTAATTGGCTAAGTGGACCAGTACAAAAAATGGTATCTGACGAAAAAGTAAACTGGTTGCAGGTTGCAGAATCGGCCCCACATTTAAGTACGCTTGCAAGTATGTTAAGCGAAAATAAATTAAGCAGCACAGCAGCAAAAGAAGTATTGCTAGACGTTATAATACATAATAGCGATCCTCTTAAAATTGCAGAATCAAAAAACTTACTTCAAGTTTCAGATTCAGGCGAACTCGAAAAAATAGTTTCAGAAGTATTAGCTAGCAATCAAAAAGCATCACAAGATGTAGCTAACGGAGAAATGAAAGCAATAGGATTTTTAGTCGGACAGGTAATGAAATCTAGCGGCGGAAAAGCAAACCCTGGCATAGTGATGGAAATAATTAAAAAACAACTAGGAGCATAAAATGCCAAAAGTTAGAAAAGCAGTTATTGCAGCAGCAGGATTTGGAACAAGATTTTTACCATTAACTAAAGCTATACCAAAAGAAATGTTGCCTATAATAGATAAGCCGGTTATACAGGTAGTTGTCGAAGGCGTAGTTGCAGCTGGCGTAACAGACGTAATAATTGTTACTGGTCAAGGTAAAAGAGCCATAGAAGACCACTTTGACAGAGCTATGGGGTTGGAACAAGAACTTATTAGCAATGGTAAAGACGAGCAAGCTTCAGAAATAAGACGAATCGCCGAACTTGCTAACATTGTTTATGTACGACAAAAAGGTGAACCAAAAGGTAATGCCAGACCGGTTTTAAACGCCGCGCATCTTATAGACAACGAACCATTTTTTTACTTTTTTGCTGATGATTTTTTTACAGGGGACGTGTCGTGTGCTTCGCAAATGTTAGAAGCATATAATAAAACAGGTAAAACAATTGCAGCACTAAGAGAAGTTAAACTAGAAGATTCAAGTAAATATGGAATGGTTGAATTAGGCGATAAAATAGATGACAAGACATTTAGAATTAAGCAAATTATAGAAAAACCAGGTCCAGATAAAACACCTAGTAATTTTGCTGTAGTATGTGGATACCTTTTAACGCCAGAAATATTGCCACTACTAGAAAAAGAAATAGTTGCTGCTGACGGTGAAATTCGTGTTCCGGACAGTGTAAATGAACTAGCTCATAGCGACGAAGTCTACGGTTGTTTTATTGAAGGGGATTATCACGATACCGGAAGCCCAGAACTTTACCTAGAAACAATAGTTGATATTGCGCTAAAAGACCCAGAACTCGGCGACCGATTTAGGTCGTATATTAAAGGCATTTTGTAGACAGTATTAAGTCTAAGGAGTACGCTTAAACTATGGATTCGTTAAAAATACTTGTCATTATACTTTCTGTAACCTTATTTGTATTACTAAGTTTATCGATTTTTGCTACAGTAATTTTTATAAAATTATTAAAAAAATTAAGTATCGCCACAGAAAGTGCAAGAAACGCCGTAGAAAACGTAGAAGCAATAACCGACACACTAAAAACTGTCGCCAATGGGTCTATGGCAGCCGGAATAGTAAATTCTATATGGGAAAAACTTCGATCTAAAAGTAAGAAGGGTAAATAGTATTATGTCAAAGAATAAAAAATTTTTTATCGGTACGGCGTTTGCGGCAGCTGCAGGATTAGTAGCTGGATTATTGGTAGCCCCTAAATCTGGTAAAGAAACTCGTGAAGATATTAGATTAGGTACAAAAAAAGCTGTTAAGGAAGCCGAAAAAGCATTGCATAAAGCTCATAACGAATTGACTAAGCAGATTCTAAAAGCAGAAAAAATTGCAAAAACTGCAAGCATTAAAGTAAAAAGCGAAGCTAAAACAGTCGTAGATTCAGCTACAAAATCCAGGGATCAAGCAGCCAGTGTGTTAGCAGCTGTTAGAAGCGGCAATAGTAACGACGAAGATTTAGATTTAGCTGTAAAGAACGCACTAAATTCTTTAAATAGTTTAAAAAAATTCTTTAAAAAATAGTCTAATCAACAGTAAAAACGCTATACTATTATAGTAATGGCGGATAAAAACAAAACAAAGCTAGAACCTAGTGATTATGTGCATTTGCACAACCATACTCACTATAGTTTGTTGGATGGTCTACAAAAAGTAGAGCCTATGTTAGACGCTGTAAAACAAATGGGTATGAACTCTATTGCAATGACAGATCACGGTACTTTATCTGGAATTATTGAATTTTATAAAGCAGCTAATTCTAAGGGTGTAAAGCCAATCATAGGTATGGAAACTTATGTTGCGTCCCGCAGTCATACAGATAAAGATGCCGGTAAAGATAAAAGCAATTACCACCTAATTCTACTAGCAATGAATAACGTAGGTTATAAAAACTTAATGCGGCTTTCTACAATTGCTAACTTAGATGGATTTTATTATAAACCTCGTATTGACCATGATTTATTAGAAAAGTATAACGAAGGTTTAATTGTTCTTAGCGCTTGTATTGGTGGCGAAGTAGGTGATGCGTTAAGACAGGGTCAATACGATAAAGCTAAAGAAATTGCTACTTGGTACAAAAGTATATTTAAAGACAGGTACTACCTAGAACTCCAAGACCACGGCCACGAAGATCATCCAGCTAAATGGGACGAACAAGTTGAAGTTAATAAAAACCTTATTAAATTATCTAAAGAACTATCTATTAAGCTTGTGGTGACATGTGACGCTCATTATTTAACGCATCAAGATCAAGAAGCTCACGAAATATTATTGTGTGTTCAAACGGGTTCATTTTTAGATGAAGACAATCGTATGTCATTAAAAAACTTTGAACTACATGTAACAGACCCAAAGGAACTTATAGAAAGATGGAGTAGTGTAGACCCATCGATAATTTCTAATACTAAAGAAATCGCAGATCGATGTGAAATTAAGTTAGATTTAGGTAAAATTTTAATACCAAAATTTCCGCTACCAAAAGGTGTAACAGAAAAACAAGTCTTAGACTTAAATGTCTACAGAGGCCTAGCATGGCGATACACAGAACAATCTGAGGTTGAGGCTCAAAAACTTACTATAAAAGAAGCACAAAATCTATTGCCAACGCATGTAGCTGATCGTGCTAAATACGAACTTGGCGTAATAGATCAAATGGGTTTTAACGGATATTTTTTGATTATTGCAGACTTTATTGGATGGGGTAAAGCAGAAGGGATAGTTTTTGGGCCTGGTAGAGGAAGCGCCGCAGGTTCGATAATTAGCTATGCACTTAAAATTACAGAACTTGATCCACTGGCTTACGATTTATTGTTCGAAAGATTCCTAAACCCTGACCGTATTAGTATGCCTGATATTGACATAGACATACAAGACACAAGACGTGATGAAGTTATTCAATATTGTGTACAAAAATATGGTTCTGACAGGGTTGCAAACATTGTAACTTTTGGTCGTATGGCGGCCAGAAACGCCGTCCGAGATGTTGCTCGTGTGCTTCGTGTGCCATATTCTGAATCTGATAGATTAGCTAAGATGATTCCACCTCCTGTTCAGGGTAGACACATTCCTCTTAAAACATCATTAGTAGAAAATCAAGAACTAAAAATAGAAAATGAAACTAACGAGCAAAGCGCCAAAGTATTTGATTTAGCCGTAAAACTAGAAGGAACGATTAGAAGCCACGGCGTACACGCAGCTGGAGTTGTTATTGCTCCTAGCGATATCGTTGAATACGCACCACTAGAAATGGCTCAAAAGGGGGTTGTAGCGACCCAATATTCAATGGGACCAATAGAAGAACTTGGTTTATTAAAAATGGATTTTTTGGGGTTATCTAACCTTACTACAATAAAAAATGCATTAAGAATTATTAAAAGAGTACATGATATAGATATTGATATTAATACTATTCCTTTAAACGACGTAGATACATATGCGTTGCTACAAAGAGGTGAAACTACGGGTGTTTTTCAGCTTGAATCAGCAGGCATGAAAAGGTATTTAAAAGAACTTAAGCCTAGTGTGTTCGAAGACATTATTGCTATGGTTGCACTGTATCGTCCTGGACCTATGCAATTTATCGACAGCTTTATTAACCGAAAAAACGGTGATGAAGAAATTGTATATTTGCATGAAGGTATGAAAAATTCATTAAGTAGTACTTATGGAATTTTAGTTTATCAGGAACAGTTTATGCAGATTTCTAAGGAATGGTGTGGATTTACCGGCGGACAAGCCGATACCCTACGTAAGGCAGTAGGTAAAAAGAACATAGACTTAATGCGTAAAGTTAAAGTTGAATTCGTCGAAGGTGCATTAAGCCATAGCGGTGCTAGCCGTAAAGTAGCCGAAAAGTTTTGGGATCAACTTGAAGAATTTGCTAACTATTGTTTTAACAAATCTCATGCAGCATGCTACGGATTAATAGCTTACCAAACGGCATATTTAAAAGCACATTATCCAGCAGAATTTATGGCTGCACTTATGACTAGTGATTACGACGATATCGACAGATTATCTATAGAAATATCAGAATGTACTGCCATGGGATTAAAAGTCCTACCACCAGATATAAATGAATCTTATATGGAATTTGCTGTAGTGCCAAACGAAAATAAAGTTCGTTTTGGTATGCAGGCTATAAAAAATGTCGGAGCAGGAGCCGTAGAAGATATTTTAAGAGCCAGAGCCTTGCACGGATCATTTGCAAGTTTAGAAGATTTTTTTAGTAAAGTTAATCCACGCACAGTTAATCGTAAGGCAGTAGAAAGCCTTATTAAATCTGGAGCATTTGATAGTTTTACCGAACGAGGAACATTGTTAAATAATATAGATACATTATTAAGTTTTGCAGTAAAAAAGCAAAAAGAACTAGCAAGTGGCCAGACCGATTTATTTGGAAACCAAATTAAAACGGCAAAAGATTATGGACCGCAACTTGTGTTAACAAAAGGTGATGGCGGCTATAATTTACATGATTACTTGCAGTGGGAACGTGAACTACTCGGTCTTTATCTGCTTCAGCACCCATTAGAAAGTTTTAAAACACTGTTCGAAGAACAAACTATGCCAATAAGTGGTTTAACTCAAGACATGGACGGTAAAAGAGTTATAATCGGTGGTGCCGTAGAATCTTCTAGGGTTATTACTACTAAAAATGGTCAAGCAATGGCTTTTGTAAAACTTAGTAGTTTAGACGGCGACATTGAACTTATATTGTTCCCAAGTATATTACAGCAAACTATCGATATGTGGACACCTGACGCAATAGTTATAGTAAAAGGTAAACTTAGTGCTAAAGATAAAGATGGTAATGTTATTAATGAACTTAAAGTTTTAGCAGACGAAGCCCGAATAGTAACGCTAGATCAAGCAAGCGCCTACCAAGCATTAGGTAAAAATATAAAAGTACCCAGTGTTAAAGTAACTGCTACTAAGTCTTCTAAGGACCCTAAAAAGCAGCAGTTAAATAGAATTTATGTACGTTTAGCCGATACAAGTGACAATGATAAGCTTCAAAAACTTAAAAAAGTCGTAGACATGCAAGATAAAGGTAATGACGAAGTAGTGCTTATAATAGGCACCGGTGAAGCTAAACAAGCTATACGACTGCCACAAAGAGTAGTAGTAGCCGACGAACTTGTAACCGAATTATCTAATATTTTTGGAACAGAAAACGTAAAAAGATAAACTAATTATTTTATAATACCGCTACTTTGACTTAGCATAATTGCTAAAGCTACTAATAACAGTACGGCAACATCAAACAATGGATGATGAAGTATGAATTTTTCGCCGTTAAAGACTGCTTTTTTAACTATTATTGCATGCTTGATTACCCATAAACCGACTACTATCACAACAATACCGCTTAATAGTGCTGCGCTCCAGGGTGCGTAGCCATTTGTAATTGACTGTAATCGGGTTATTCGCTTAGTTGGCTGCGAAGCAGGAATGTCATTATCGGTATTAATTGGTTGGTTTATACGGTCACTTGGAACAGGTTTTTTAGCAACCACAGTATCTTCTTTGGTAGGTTGAGCAGCAGGTTCTGTAGTAGTATTGGTGCTAGGCGTTATTGTAACTGCTTTTGTAATGCCAGGACTTGGCGTTGGGGCTACATAACTAGAAGGGTTACCATACATAGCTACAACTATTGTTTCTTCACCTGATCCTACAAAAGATGACGAGTTAGCAAAACCAAATCCGACTTCTTTAAATGCTGTATCTAACAAATTAGCTTTGTGGCTAGGGCTATTCATCCAGCCAATCACCGTATCGTTAGACGACGCAAATCCGTATGCCAAGTTTTCTCCGGCTTTTTGGTATACGTATCCAGCAGCATCAACAAACGTCCAAGGTTCTTTGCCGTCTGGTGTATTGTGTGACCAATAATTTCTTGCGACCATATCATTAGCTTTGGTTTGCGCGGCTACTGATAGTTTAGAATTTAGAGTTAATGCACCAATTCCACCATTCTGCGAACGCTGAGAGTTGGTAGAAGAAAGTAAGCCGCTTGTACTCATTTCTGTTGCGTAGGCAAGTACTCCTCTTGATCCTACAGATATATTTGTTGTCGACTTCCAATTGTATCCAAAACCTAGTCCAGAAAATACTAATACAAAAATAGGGATATACGGCCAGTAAACTTTAAGATATTGATTACTATGTTTTTTTTGAATTTTTTTAGGTTTGTCGTTTTTTATGATTTTTTTAGAAGATTTTTTCATAAGTTACAACTATTTAACCATAATTAGTAAGGTATTGTCGATGTAGTCATTAATTATTAGTTATCCAAAACAA
>CALRCT010000009.1 GCA_943354655.1 uncultured Candidatus Saccharimonas sp.
ACTTTAGTGTGTCGGGGAACTTTACCGTAAATATCTTTAATACTTAAGCAGCCTTCGTAATCGTCTTCTAGTTCGCCGTAATATTTTGCGATTGTAGGATTTATAAAGACGCTAAAATCACGGTTATTTTTATCGTCAAAATCGTTACGTATTATAACTACTCGATGCAGTGAATCTATTTGAACTGCGGCAAGCGCAACGCCAACTTCGTGATCACGATGATCTTCCCAGTCTAGTGCTGCTGACTTCATATCTGAAATAAGTTGACTGACTTCTTTAGTAATAACCGCAACCTTACTAGACTTAACGCGTAAGTCTGGGTGAGGTAGGGTAATTATGCTGTTTCTGTCCATCCGTACTAGTTTACACGAATTTACATTAAGTTTATAGGCTCTAAATCATATTGCCAGCCATTTGGTAGCGATAATGCGATATTAGAAAGGTCTGTTCGGTGTTTTGTTTTTACAACGATCTGAGCAGTAGCCATTCCGCGCTTTTTAGGGTGAAAAGTAATTACGGGACCCAAAACTGTACAATTATTTGATATTTTACTGATTAGCGTAAGTATTTTAGTTGCTTGTTCAATTGCGTTATTGGCCGTTTTTTTAGAAATCCAGTAGGTAGCCATAAACGTAATCGGTGCAAAATCATATAACATTCTTTGTTCAACTTGTGTTGTATAAAAATCATCATAATTTTTAGCGATTGCTTGCTGAACAACTTTATTATCCGGATTAAATGTCTGAATTACAGTAGTTCCTGACCTGTGACCTCTGCCTACTCGACCCATTGCTTGCCGCAGTAACTGAAAAGTACGCTCTTCGGCGCTAAAGTCTGGCATTTGCAATGACAGGTCGGCGGCAACTATTCCTACCACTGATAACTTTGGTAAATCTAGCCCTTTAACAAGCATTTGCGTTCCTACAAGTATGTCTATATGGCCACTGGACACGTCGGTATGTCGTTCGGCTAGGCTTTCTGATTTGGTATTGTCTGTGTCAAAACGAGCTATATTGGCCTGAGAAAATCTTTTTTGTAACCAATCTGTTAATGCTTTGGTTCCAGCGCTTTTAAATAGTATTTCTGGGCTATTACAGGTCGGACAGGCGCTTGGTACGTTATTTGAATAGCCACAAGTGTGACAAATTAATCTGTGATGATCATGATGATAGGTTAGTGCGACATTACAGGTAGGGCACATTGCTTGCCAGCCACAGTCAGAGCACAGAATTGCCCTTGCCGTACCTCTACGATTAAGGTAAATAAGCGATTGTTCGCCTTTTTGTAGTGCAGATTCTATGGCCGTTAAAAGCGTATTAGACAGTAGGGGGTGGGCACTAAATTCGTCCCTTGTTTTCATGTCGATTACTTCTACATTTGTGTCTGTTTGCGAGGTTATTGCAGTTTTTTTAATACGAATAATTGCTTTGTTCCTTTGACGGGCAAGGTATACATCTGACACTAACGGTGTTGCGCTGCCCATAATTAGCTGTGCGTGATGCGTTTTGGCTAAAATACTGGCTACTCTTGAGGCGTGGTATCTTATGCCTTCTTCTTGTTTGTATGCTGGTTCATGGGATTCGTCTATGACTATTAGTCCTAAGTTTTGTATAGGTAAAAACAGGGCCGATCGAGTACCGATAATTATTTTTACTTCGCTAGACTGTATTCGTTGCCAGGTAGTTGCGCGTTGAACGTTAGTTAGGGCAGAGTGATATTCGGCAACTACGTCTGGTCCAAATGTTCCAATAAACTCTTTAGAAAGTTGCGGAATCAAAGCTATTTCGGGGCAAAGTATTAGGATAGTCTTATTTATTTTGATGGTTTGTAGCGCCCGTTCTATGTATATTCGTGTTTTGCCGGTTCCAGTATCACCGTGCAAAAGCACCGTATCGTCGATATTTTTTAGTAATACGTCTACTGCTTCGGACTGTTCAGGATTTAATTTGGGCAGTGTTTTTAGTGTGTGTTCGGCCTTATTTACAGATTTAGTTTTTGTAGTCCTGACCAGGTAATTGGGCATAAATAGTTGTAGTGCCTGGGCTTCGGTTGCACCATAATAGTCCTTTAAAAACCTAATAACTTGTTGCTGAGACGGCAGTAAAAAGTAGTCAAAAAAATGCGTAATTAACTTACAATTAAAGTCTGGTTTATTTATTTTTTTAACAACGATTCCAGTTGTTTGTTTGTTTTTAATAGGAACAATTACATATTGTAATGGCTTTAAAAGTTCTTCGGATTCATAGGTAAAAACACTCTTGGAAGAGGTGTATTCTTGCGTAACCAAAACTTCGTAGTAGTTCATGTGTGTACTAAGTATATAACTTAAAACCAAAAAATTTACTTGCATCGTTGTAAATGTGTGTCTATACTACGTTGTAGGAAGAACAATAATCACGCTTATGTTAGACGTATTTATCACATCCAGAGTCCGCCGCAAGATAGTAGTTATCTATGCTAAGTATCCAGACTTTAAAACTCACGTACGTGGGTTGGCTAAGTTAATCAAAGAAGATGCCGGCAACATACAACGCGAACTAAAGCGTTTAGAAAAAGTTGGATTTTTAATTGCCGAAAAGCAAGGTAACACCAAGGTGTACCAAACCAATAAACACTTTTTGATATTTAAAGAACTTCAAAGTATCGTACTAAAAAGCCAAAGAGCTACACAAAAGCGCAACCAGCTATAAAAATAGGCCCGAAAGGGTCTTTTTTTATTGATGCAGTTTATTTTTAGCTTAAGCTTTTTACTTATAAACCTGTTTACTGATAGAGTAAGTCACAAGATGACAAAACCTAACCAGATTGAAGTTCTAAGACAAATGGCCTTAGAAGAACAGCATAATTCAAACTTTGAGGGGCGTGAACCTAGCCGATCGATGTTGGACGAACTGGGAAGCACAGTGTTGGCAGATTTTGCACCTGCAATGTGCTTAACGCCAAGAGCATACTACATAGACTTTAAGGCAGATAAAGGCGGCTATCATTACGAAGAATTAGAGATGACTATGCCTGTTGTAGGAAGTTTTGGTGGTTTTTTATCGGTAAAAGAAGAATTAGACTTTGAAGAAGACGGCAGGGTCCAAGTTAATAAAATTGGATATTTTATTATGAATTCGGGATACAAAGATACTGGTTATTTTTGCCCTGTAAATACCACTACTTTAGTAGATGTTGTAAGCAGCCTTAAACCAGATAATTTATTTTTTAATGAATTAGCAAGTTGTGTAGGTTCTGGCGATGAACTAGATATTGATGAGCTTGTAAAAATAACTAAATTAGTTAGGCCAAAAGACCCAGATTTTTATTTATATTCAGCTTTAGTGCGGTCAATCATTACTCCTTCTGAGGTATTTAAAGAAGCTACATTTAACGGCTGCTACGTCATAGATTCAGACAACGAGGTTGCTTCTTACAACAAGGGTTTAATGACAAGTACGATAGACAAAGGCGACTATTTACAGCTAGTACCATTTGGGTCGCCAGACACACAAATTCTTTTACGAAAGGGCAGAAGTCACCCCTTAGCGTTGTCGCTTTCTATGCTAATTGGTTATGAGCGTGCCGATTCTATTTGTGATTAAACACGTAAATAATGGCATAGCTAAGAATACTTGCAGATTTTAATCTGTTACTGTACAATTGAACGATATGATACAAGTAAGTAAAAAAGACCCTAAAGAAAGTTCAGAAAGTTTGTTACGTCGTTTTACACGAAAAGTACAACAATCTGGAATTATTCTTGAAGCAAAATCAATTCAATATTTCGAAAAACCTCTTTCGAAGCCAGAACGTCGTCGTAAGGCAATTATCCGCCGAGCACGCAAAGACATTAAAGTTAAAATGACAAAATTAGGTCAAAAATAATATTTTAGAACTAACAAAATAAGTCGCATCGCAAGGTGCGATTTTTTGTATGAAAGAAAGTGCTGCTCTGTTACACTTGAGGTATGAGTATAAAAGAAGCATTACAAGCAGATTTAAAAACTTCGATGATAGCGCGCGACAGCTTTAAGACAGACGTTATTAAAGGTCTAAAAAGTGCAATAATGTATGCCGAAATAGCTGCAGGAAAGCGCGATACTGGTTTGACTGACGAAGAAATTTTGGCTGTTTTTAAAAAAGAATCAAAAAAACGCCAAGAATCGGCCGATATGTATATATCTGGAAACAGGGCCGAAAAAGCCGAAATCGAACTTAAAGAAAAATTAATTATAGATGGTTATTTACCAGCTCAATTAGACGAAACAGCTCTTAATTTGTTAATAGACAACGCAGTAAAACAGATGGGTGTAGATGCTGTCACAAAACAAGATATGGGTAAGATTATTGGTGCAGTTAAAGCAAAGGGCGGAGCAGAAGTAGACGGCGCAATGTTAGCTAAACTAGTACAAGCAAGGATACAAGCATGAACAAAGTTCAAGCTGTCATTAGCGGCTTGCCGTTAGTCGCTTGTCTTAATGACTACAGACTGCAAACTAGTGACTATAATAATCATAAGGAAACCTTATGATTTTATTGATGGGTGTTGCAGGAGCTGGTAAAAGCTTAGAAGGAAGAAGATTAGCAGACGAACTAGGTTTACCTTGGTTGTCGACTGGCGAATTTTTGCGCATGCTTGTAAGTGGCGAACGTCGCCGAGAAATGCTTGCCGGTGATTTGCTTCATGATCAAGAAATTATTGAATTGGCAGTCAAAATATTTAGCATAATAGATACAAAACAAGAATTTTTGCTTGATGGATTTCCTAGAACAATTGAACAGGCCGATTGGTTGTATGCTCAACATAAAGCAGGACTTGTTAATATTACTTGCGTGTTGCACTTTGAAGCCAGCCAAGAGGTTGTTTTGCAACGTTTGCTGGGTAGAGGTCGCCAAGATGACACAAAAGAATCAATTTCTAAAAGATTTGCCGAATACGAAAAGGTGACGCTTCCGATTCTTCAGGATTTTTCGGATAAAGGGATTAAAGTTTTTCATATTAATGCAGAAAACAGCACCGACGATGTCCACGCCGAAGCATTAGGAGCAGTAGCAAAATAATGTTTACAAAAGTAAAAACTGACGCCGAAATAAAAGCAATGCGCGAAAGCGGACGTATGTTGGGTGAAGTTTTGAATATACTAGTTGCTTCTGCTGATGTAGGAATGACAACAAAAGAACTATCAAACATTGCAAGTCGAGAGCTTAAAGCATTGGGTGGCAAGCCAGCATTTTTGGGATACGAAGGCTTTAAAGAAGTGCTGTGTACATCTGTTAACGACGCAGTTGTGCACGGAATTCCAAGCCCTCACTTTGTGCTACAAGACGGCGATATTGTTGGTTTAGACTTTGGGGTGTCATATAGGGGAATGATTACAGACGCAGCGCGTTCAGTAATTGTTGGAACGCCCAAAAAATCCGACGCAAAATTATTACAGACAACATTAGAGTCTTTAGATGCCGGTATATTTGCTGTGCGCGGTGGTTGCAAAACTGGCGATATTGCCGCAGCGGTACAAGCAGTACTAGACAGAGGTCCGTACGGAATTGTACGAGATTTAGTCGGCCACGGAGTTGGGCATCATGTACACGAAGAGCCAAATATCCCAAATTACGGCAAAGCCGGAACAGGTCCTGTACTTGAAGCAGGTATGACTATTGCTATAGAACCAATGGCTACACTTGGAGGCTGGAGAGTACGCCAACATCAAGATGGCTGGACTGTTTTGACTGCCGACGGAAGTAGAAGTGCGCATTTTGAAGACACAATCTTAATTACAGAAGACGGATCAGAAATTCTTACTAGGGTATAAGCCTTGTAGTTGTATCTATAAAATTAATGCTTACAAAAGCATCAATAGTAGCGCAAAATACGCGTAGCTAAATAGAGTATTTGGTCACCCCAACAGTTACTGATTAGTAACGTTTTGCCAATCAAGTACATAAGCGCTATACTGCTACCATGTCTTCTGAACATAAAAATGATTTACCACATTTTGTGGGTATAGATATAGGAACAACACAAGTAAGATGTGTAGTCGGTGCTGTTAATCAAGCTGGAGAACCAGAAATTATAGGTTACGGTGTTTCTGCTAACCAGGGAATGCGCAAAGGTGTAGTTACTCACCCAGAAGAAGTTACAAACGCAATTATTGCTGCTATTAACGAAGCCGAACGACATTCAGGCAGACGAGTCAACGCAGCAACTGTAAACATAAACGGCTCACACGTATCTGGCGTTAACAGTAAAGGCGTAATTGCAATCAGTGCCGCTAATCGCGAGATTACTAACGAAGATCGTTACAGGGTAGAAGAAGCCGCAGCAGTAATGCAATTGCCAGCCAACCGTGAAATTATTCAGGTTTTTCCTAAAAGTTACCGACTAGACGGACAAGATAACATTAAAGACCCAGTAGGAATGAACGGGGTACGATTAGAAGTTGATACTCATATTGTCACAGCCAGCACCCCTAGTGTTAGAAGCTTGGACAACGCATTAACAAAAGCCGAAGTCGTTGCTAAACATCGTACAGTATCAAGCCTTGCTGCAGCCGAAGCAGTATTAAATCGCCAACAAAAAGAAGCCGGTACAGTTGTTATAGATATTGGATCGGGCACCACTAACTTAGTAGTTATAGAAGACGGCGAAGTACAGCACGTTGCAGTTATTCCTATGGGTGGTACTCATATGACTAACGATCTTGCGATTGGGCTTAGAACAGATCTTGATATTGCCGAAAAGGTAAAAATTGAACACGCAAACCTTAGTAGCAAAAACCATCGATCAGTTGCGGCCGTTACTATGGGTAAGGTTCAACATACTTTTAACGCCGACGATGTACGCATGATTGTAGAAGCTAGAGTCGAAGAATTATTTGAATATGTAGACAAGGAACTTAAAAAAATTAATCGTTCACGCAAGCTTCCTGGTGGAGTAGTGATTGTTGGTGGAGCTGCTAAGATGCCTGGATTGGCAGAATTTGCACGTGACCAGTTACAACTTCCAGCAAGAATCGGTACACTTTTACCAATTGGCGGACTTGCCGATATTTCTGAAGATTCAAGATATGTAAGCTGTATAGGACTTATGTTGCTAGATATGATATTAGATTCTAGTGTACAAAATAATGGTTACGACAGTGAGTCCGTGAGCTTAATAAAAAGCATGTCCAGAATGTTCGAAAAACTAAAGCGCAAATAAAAGTACTTTTTAAATCTACAGTACAGTTTGTTGTATATAGCAGTATAATTAAGTTATACTAACGTCATTAGATACACCAAGGAGTTATAACCGGCATGCCACAAATAGACCCAGCAATCGAAACATTCGCAAGAATTAAAGTCATTGGAGTTGGAGGCGCCGGCGGTGCTGCAATAAACCGTATGATCGAAGCAGGAGTTGATGGCGTTGAATTTATTGCCGTTAACACCGACGCACAAGCTTTGCATTTTAGCAAAGCTAGCGTAAAGATACATATTGGCAAAGAGACTACTCGTGGTCTTGGTGCAGGTGCTGATCCAAGCGTAGGCGAAAAAGCCGCTGCAGAATCAAAAGAAGAAATCGCCAAAGCTATCGAAGGTGCAGATATGATATTTGTAACTATTGGTGCAGGTGGTGGAACAGGTAGTGGTGCAGGTCATATTGTTGCTAAGACTGCACGTGAAGCCGGTATTCTTGTAGTTGGATTTGCAACCAAGCCATTTGCTTTTGAAGGCGAAAAACGCCGTAAAAACGCCGATATTGCTATTGCAAACTTGCGTGATTCGGTCGACACATTAATCATTATTCCTAACGACAGATTATTGCAAACTATCGACAGAAGCACTCCTTTATTAGAAGCATTTAAAGTTGCCGACGACGTTTTGCGACAGGGCGTTCAAGGAATATCAGATCTTATTACAGTTCATGGACTTATTAACCTAGACTTTGCCGATGTTAAGGCTGTTATGAAAAACGCCGGAACCGCACTTATGGGTATTGGTCGAGCTAGCGGCGAAAACCGCGCAATGGAAGCAGCTAAGCAAGCTATTGAATCACCACTACTAGAAGTTTCTATAGATGGCGCCAGAGGTGTGTTGTTTAACGTTATTGGTGGAGACGATATGTCTATGCACGAAATTAACATTGCAGCCGAAACTATTACTACTGCTGCCGATCATGACGCCAATATTATATTTGGTGCTACGATTAACCCAGAACTACAGGGTGAAATTATTGTTACAGTAGTTGCTACTGGTTTTGATGAATCATATTATGGCCGTGCTACGGCACAACCTGCAGCCAAAGAAGCCAGCAAAGATAAAGAAGAAGATCAAGAATCAGAAGACGAACCAGCTAGTCAGGAATCTGACATAGATGTTCCGCCAAGTATATTTTCTGGCAGTAACGTGTCAGACAACGATATGGCTGATTTAAATATGACATTAGACGACAAACCAAAAGAAACATCAGACGCACTAAGCGATTTTACTAGCGATAAATCCAACACACCAAACATTTGGCACCAAGACGAATTGGGTAATTCTGAAGAATCAAACAGCAAAGAATATTCTACAAATGACGAATCCCCAGAACAAGATTCTGAAGAAGAATTAGAAAAACCATCATTTTTAAGAAGATTACGTGGCCACAAAAGCAATAAAGACACAACTCCAACAGGGGAATAACGATACTTTTTGTGCACAAAAATACACCATTATATTGCTTGCAAAACGCTAGCAGTAGGGGTAATATAAGAAACATAAACACTACATATTGTGTTGTACATTCAAAGAATTAAGGGAAGGTAGGGACTTTTATGCGCTGTAATCAGTGTAAATTCGAAGATACGAAGGTTATAGAATCACGCGAAGCTGGTGATGCAGAAGCAATACGCCGTCGCAGAGAGTGTCTTAACTGTAGTCACAGGTTTACAACTTATGAACGCATAGAAAAGCCTCAGCTAGTCGTTATTAAGAACGACGGCACAAGACAGCTATATAGCCGCGAAAAGCTTTTGAGCGGCCTTTATAGAGCCTGTGAAAAAACACCAGTAACTAGCATGCAAATAGAACAACTTGCTACAAATGTAGAAAACAAGTTGTATGCAATAGGCGAACCAGAAATATCGTCTAGTGCAATAGGGCAAGCAGTGATGGACGAGCTGGCAAATACAAACGAAGTGGCTTACGTACGGTTCGCAAGCGTATATCGTCGCTTTAAGGACATTGCAAGCTTCGAAAAAGAACTTTCCGAAATTCGTAACAAAAAATAAACATACCAAACCTAGTTTGGTGGGTTGCCCCAATGACTTAATTACAAAAGAATCATTAGGGTAGCTCATCCTAAGCCTTTTATACAACACTTCATATTACCTGAGAGACAGTATGAGGTCATATAAAAGGCGCTAGATAGCGGTATTACAAAAATAAAATAAATCAAAAATAAGGTAGAGCAGAGAGGGTATAAAAAAATGGCACAATTAAGTGGTTTAGGGATCGAACGTAGGTTTACAAAAAGTAAATCAAAAGCATATGATGCTTTGACATGGCACAAACGGGATTCAGTAATTATGAATCCTATGACAGGCAAGCCTGTTTTTGAACAACGTGATATTGATTTTCCTGAGGGATGGTCAATGAACGCAATCAATATTGTTGCACAAAAATATTTTACTGGAACTCCAGGATCAACAGACAGAGAAGGTTCACTTAAAACTCTTATCGACAGAGTAGTAGACACTGCAACAAGACAAGGTTTGCAAGAAGGTTACTTTGACAGCGAAGTCGAAGCCGAAGATTTTCGCGAGGAACTAAAATATATACTAGCAACACAACGTGCTGCATTTAACTCTCCTGTTTGGTTTAATATTGGTGCCGCTGGACGTGCTCAACAAGCTAGCGCCTGTTTTATTTTGGGAATAGAAGACACTATGGTGTCTATCTTAAACTGGTACCGCGAAGAAGGAATGATTTTTAAGGGCGGATCTGGATCTGGCGTTAACCTTAGCGTAATTCGTTCATCTGCCGAAACCTTAAGCGGTAGCTCGGGCACTGCAAGCGGTCCACTTAGTTTTATGCGTGGTGCCGACGCGAGTGCTGGTGCAATTAAAAGTGGCGGCAAAACAAGACGCGCCGCAAAGATGGTTATATTAAACATAGACCACCCAGATATCGAAGAATTTATTTGGTGTAAAGCTTTAGAAGAACGAAAAGCAAGAGTTCTTCAGGCTAACGGTTTTGATATGAGCATGGACGGTAAAGACAGTTTTAGCGTTCAATACCAAAACGCCAACAACTCTGTTCGTGTATCTGACGATTTTATGGAAGCAGTAACTAACGATAAAAACTGGGACCTACGTGCAGTTACAGATGGCAAATCTATTCGTACAGTTAAAGCACGAGATTTGTGGAGACAAATTGCCGAAGCAGCATGGGAATGTGCAGATCCAGGATTACAGTTTGATACAACAATCAACAAATGGCACACAACACCAAATGCAGGTCGTATTAATG
>CALRCT010000010.1 GCA_943354655.1 uncultured Candidatus Saccharimonas sp.
ATAATGTTGTAGCCATAATTTATAATCGTTTTCGTTCATTTAACCCTTATAGTACTTAAGCTTATTATACTCTACGTTATAACGAACTAACTAGCTATTTGTTACAGTCTAAAACTACTCTGTTCGTAGGGCTTCGACTGGGTCTAACTTAGAAGCTTTGCGTGCTGGTAATAGTCCCGCTAAAGCAGCTACCAACATAAGAGCTACAAGTAGCACTAACATTTGAGGAATACTAAACTGAAGTAGTGTATTGCCAGTTCCTAAATCTAGTTTTTTAGTTATCCATGGATTTAGCGCAGTTCCCAGTAAAGTACCACCTAATATTCCTAATAATCCACCAATAAATCCTATCCACATTGCTTCTAAAATAAATAGTAAATTAATATTTTTACGGCTCATGCCAAGAGCCTTCATTAGTCCAATTTCGCGGGTACGTTCTAATACGCTAATATACTGTGTATTAATGACTCCAAAAACACTTGCTATAAGCGTTATTATGCCCAATACGCCAACCATAATTTGTAAAATATTCACGAATTGCGTAATTGTTTTTTGAATATCTTTACTGCTTTGTACAAAGTAGCCTTTGCTTTCTAGGTTGGTTCTTGCAGATTGTAATTTAGTATCATCTTTTCCGCCTTCTACCCTGGCATATACATAAATAAATTTATCAAAATCTGAAGTACCTTTTGAGGTAAATTCATATAAAGATCTTGCATCGGTATTACTTAGTAAAATAGGTGGTACGCCAAAACTAAGACTGGTTGCCGATTTTTTAGAAACTGCAGAAACCGTTAGTTTAATAGTTTGTTCTTTTGGTTTTAATGCTTCGGCAGTTGCGGCATTTATTGCGTCTGGGTTTTTATTTTGTAGTAGACTTTGAATACTACTTAAAGAAAATGGCTGCTGAACTGTTAGGCTAATAGACTTACCAATAGCGTCACTAGAGTCTTTAAATCCGAGTAATTCTATGTAGTTTTCTGGCAAAATAATACTTCCTGTAGATATGTCGCCCGTTTTTGGTAAATCACCGTCTTTAATTTCTGGCTTTTGCGCTGCGTTGTATACTAGGCCACTTCCTGTGTACTTTTTTTGTCCATCGCGGGTAATAAAACGAACATCTATTTGATAGACTTCGCGTACTTGTTCTATGTTGGGAGTGGATTTTAAATCTTCTATATCCGAACGTGTAACGCGTTTTACCTGAATACTATTTTGTCCACCGCCACCTTTAATTACACCGACTGTTTCGTCAAATTCCTGAGGGGTACTGCCTGGTGATCCGCTATTAATTATTTCTTTGTCGCGACCTACAATAAGTTCTGCTGGGTCAAAGTTACTACTAATAAGTTTTGAGGTATAGTCACGAACACCGTTACCTGCCGCTAAAGTTAATGTTAGTGTAAAACCGCCCACACCAATTGCCATTGCAGTTAAAAATGTTCGAACTTTAGCAGACCTAAGTGTTCTGCCGCTTCTTAAAATTAAGTCTGTGATCTTCATGATGCTACCTTACTATCGCCTGTAATCTTAGTTATCTTACCGTCATGTACGTGAATCTGTGCGTCGCACCTTGCTGCTAGTTCGTGGTCATGAGTAACTATTACTAAAGTTGCACCTAATGATTTATTAAGTCCAAATAAAAGTTGGATTATTTTTTCGCCCGTTGTACTGTCTAGGTTTCCTGTAGGTTCGTCGGCGAATATTAGTTTAGGTTTGTTTACGATTGCTCTAGCAATAGAAAGTCTTTGCTTTTGACCACCCGATAAATTTCTGGCTTTGCTTTCTGCTTTGTCAGAAAGTTCAACTTCTTTTAAAGCTTCTTGGGCCAATAACTTTCGCTTTTTTATTGGCACTTTGGCAATTTCTAGCGGAAGCGATACGTTGTCTAAACATGATTGGTTTGCTTCTACAAAAAAAGACTGAAAAATAAAACCTATCTGCTTGTTACGAAAAGTATCGACTGCCTTTTGTTTCATAAGGTTAAGGTCTTGGCCGTCTACTAATACCAATCCGCTGGTAGAATGGTCCAGGCCACTCATTACGTGCATTAATGTACTTTTACCGGATCCACTTTTACCTATTATTGCTACGATTGATCCTTTTTTAATAGATACGCTTACGTCATCAAGCGCAGTAAATATACTGGATTTTTTACCGTATAATTTTGATACATTTTTAAGTTCTATCATAAGTATTATTATACAGTAGCAAGGTGTAATTAAGCTAAATATTAATGCTTATGTTATTATTAATTTAATAAATTATGAAAAAATTAAAGAACGCCAAAGAACCGCTTTACCAGTCTAAACTATCTAAATATAATTTTATGTTTATAGGTGCTTACGCGATTTATACAATTATTTTTGACGCTGGTAACATACTGACCCGCGAAGACGTTTATCACAGATGGATATTTGCGGTTATACTAACTGCTGCTTTTTCTTTATTTTGGGTTGCGACAAAAAAAGCTAAAACTAATAACGTCTTGTTTGGTTCACTTATAGTTTGCATAATAGCCGAACTGATACTTGCCGGATATATGACATATTGGGAACGAGGCATGGCAAGCATGTCTACTGTATTGTTTATATTTCCTATTGTAAGCATGGCACTTACTGGCAGTCGTACTTACACAGTAGGAACTGCACTTTTAGCTTCTGCAATTTACACAGGTGCATGCACAAAATATTTTTATGATTTTTTTAATGAAGGCTACCGCATTCAGTTGTATGGACAATTATTCTTTTTTGCGTCTTTGTATTTAACTATTGGATGGGCTGTAGCCGCACTTGCCCACGCTTACAGTAAAAAATAAAACTAGTTAATTAATTTTTGTTAAAGTTACGAATATAGCTTAAAAATAAATAACGAAAATATAACAACATAAACAAATTCGAATGGCCAGTTTTTTATAAACTCATATTTTTGTATTCTTGCATGCAAAGAGTTAAAACCAGTTTTTGGTTTTGGGGGTAATTGTCCTAATTTTTCTTGGAATACAAATTTGTATACCCAAACTAAGTCTGGGCTGGTTGCAACAAAACCAGTTAATACACTAAAAAATCCAAAATACTTCCAGGTTGCAAGAAGTACAGTACTTAAAATTACTGCATCAAAAATCCACACGTTCCTTAATGTAGACAACGGTAATTTACCTCCAAAATGAGGTAATGCATCGGCAACCAAGTGACTAATAAATGCCAACGGCAATGCTAATAAAGGTTGTTTTACTACCAAAGATATACTTACACCAATTAAAAAATGGTTTGTTGCTGTCATGCTATTTTTCTGTTCTTAAAGCTGGAAACGGCACACCTTCTCGTGCCGTTACACCTTCGAGCATCCAAAATAAACGTTCGCTATGACCGTAACCACAAGCTGGCGGCATTCCGTATTCTAGTGCTTCGACGTAGTCCATATCTAACATCATGGCTTCGTCGTCTCCTGCGTCTCGCATTGCTTGTTGTTCGTTAAAACGAGCCAATTGGTCAAGAGGATCATTAAGTTCGCTGTAAGCCTTACAAGCTTCTGTTCCGCCTAATAAAAGGTTAAATTGTTCTGACAATCTTGGGTCTGCTAATTGATTCTTGGCTAATGGCTGAAGAAAAGAAGGAATATCTACCAAAAATGCTGGACCTGTAAGTTCTACACGTATTTTTTTCCATAGTTTGTCTATGCAACGATTAATGTTGTCGGCTTTTTCGACTTCGATTTTATTTTCTTTGACTTTGGCCTGTACGGCTTCTAAGGTGGTGTTAAAAACATCTATGCCAAAGCGTTCTTTTATAACACCTACAAAACTAACTTTAGGCCAATCAGTGTCATTTGCACCAAGGTCTACTTTCATGCCGTTAGCTAATGTATAGTTGCGTGTTCCCCAAGTTTTGTCGGCAATAGAACGTACCATTTCTTGGGTTAGTTTCATTCCCATATCCCAGTTTGCATATGCCCAATACCATTCCATAGCAACATGCTCTGGAAGATGTTCGTCGCTGTAGTTTTCGTTACGAAACCTTGGGCCTATATCAAAAACCTTTTCGTAACCCCCAACAAGAAGCCTTTTAAGTGGCAATTCATGGCTGATTCGTAAATAAAAGTCTTGGTCTAGTGCATCCATATGAGTAATAAATGGATTTGCATCTGCACCTCCTGCAACACTCTCTAGGACCGGGACATTAATCTCGATAAAACCATTGCTTATTAAATATTCTCTGGTGGCTTGCCAAAAATTACTTCGGCGTATGTACCTTTGAAAAACGTCTGGGTTAACGTTTGTGTCGACGTATCTTCGTCTTAGGCGTTCTTCTTTGTCTGTAAATCCGTCTTGATCGGATGGTAATGGCCTTAACGCTTTAGTGAGTATTCTTAATTTAACAATTTCTACAGAAATCTCGCCTGTTTGAGTTTTGATTACTTTACCAGTACATTCTACAAAGTCACCACTATCTAGTAGTGCTATATTGGACATTGAATGTTCGTTTAAACTGTAATCGACCGGGTCGCTGTTTGCTCGCCAAAATAACTGTAAGTTTGCAGAATCATCTTTAATGACAACAAATGCAATTTTACCGAATTTACGAATAGACTTTATACGACCAACTACTGTTACTGACTTGCCTTCTAGCTTACTAAAATCGTCAGTTATATCGATGTTCTTATTAGTTCGTTCGGCGTTTGCTGGGTACGGGTTTATTCCAAGCTCTTTTAGCTCGGATAATTTGCGAAGTCGTTCGTCACGAAAGTCTTTTAATGTTGCCATACGTATACAGTCTACAGTAAATTGTATCTTGTCACTAGTCCAAATGGCCCAATTATTATGCGTAATTACGGCCGACTATTGACTAAAGACCAATGACTACCTAGGCGATGCTAGTGATTTTGTAAGTCGTTGTTTCTGCTGGAGTTTTTAGTTCGATGTCATCGCCGTTCTTTTTGCCAAGCAATGCTTTGCCAATTGGAGATTCGTCGCTAATTTTTCCGTTCATAGGATCGGCTTCTACTGTTCCTACAACCTGAAACTGCTTAGTCTTGCCGTCTGTACTTTTAAGACTAACTTTACTGCCTAATTGTACCTTGCTGTCGCCTTTAGGAGCTTTAATGACTTCTACGTTTGCTAGGATGTTTTCTATTTCTGATATTCGGCTTTCGGCACGGTCTTGGTCTTGTCTTGCAGCGCTATATTCTGCGTTTTCTGATAAATCACCAAATTCGCGAGCTGTCTTGATTCTATCTGCCACTTCACTACGGTCAGACACTAAAAGTTTGTGCTCTGCTTGGAGTTCGTTTATGCCTTCTTGGGTAAGTTTAAATTGTTTTTTCATAATGTTTTGCCTTTGGTATGTTGCATATTTAATAAAAGCTTGTCTTAGTGTCCACCTATGCTTTGGCTATATATTAGCAGATTGCTGTCGCTATTACTAGTATTAAAAAAGCTGTTATATACACCAAAGATAGCGTATATGTTTATCCTAATATTTCTAGTAATTCTTGTTTTGTAATCATTTTTGTATCTGTACCGGTACGCGATTTGTATTCTAGAGTACCTGCCTGTATAGTTTTTTCGCTTATGACAATTCTGTGAGGTATACCCATAAGATCAGCATCTGCAAATTTTTCACCGGGACGTACGCTACGATCGTCGTATAATGTTTCGATGTTATTCTTTTGTAATAGTGCATACAGTTCGTCGGCAGCTTTTGTAACCTGTTCGTTGTCTCCTAATGATGCCAAGTAAACTTTAAATGGCGCTACGTTTTCTGGCCATACCAGCCCCTTGTCGTCAGACATTTTTTCGGCTATGACACCCATTACTCTTGTTATACCTATTCCGTAAGAGCCTAGATAAACTGACTGTTCTTTGTCGTCGGGTCCAGAGACCTTTAGCCCAATTTCGTCTGCTTTTTGACTACCAAAATTAAATATATTCCCTGTTTCTGCAGTATTAACTTTTTCTAAATCTTCACGCTTTATTCCAAGTTCTTTTACTGCGTCATCTATAACTTCTTCGTTTATAGCTATGTTTTTACCTCGGTGCAAATAAATAACGTCTTCGCCTGCTTCGCATATTGTCTGAAACTCGTGACTAAATTTTGTAAATGCGCCGCCGCTAGCGAACGTAACATAGGTGTCTTTTCCGATTCCTAATCTGTTAAATACTCGCTTATAGGCTTCTATTGCCAAATTATAGTAATCTTCTAGTTCTTCGGCAGAGTTATGGAAAGAATACATATCTTTCATAACAAATTCTCGGCCGCGCATAATGCCACTTTTTGCGCGTAGCTCATTTCGTAATTTTGTCTGGAACTGATACAAGCTAACTGGTAAATCTTTGTAACTATTTATATGTTGTTTAATCATTTCTACTATAGGTTCTTCATGACTCCAGCCAAAACCAACTTCTGTACCGTCTTTTAGTTTAGATTTAAACCATACGTCTACAACGTCGTCGTTCCATCGTCCTGTTTTATCCCATACTTCTTTGCGTTGCAGACCAGTCATTATAAGTTCGTTACTGTTAATCGTGTTCATTTCTTCGCGAACAATAGTCTTAATATTCTCTATAACACGCAACCCTAGTGGTAAGTATGCGTAAACACCGGCCATTTCTTTGTGCACAAATCCTGCCCTTATAAGCAACTGTGCGTTTTTTGAAGTTTCGTCTGCTGGTGCTTGTTTGCGTGTACGTGTAAATAACTGAGATGATTTCATATAATTTATATTATAGATTAGTAACTACTTAAGAACAAACAGAGTTACAAAGGCGATGAAATTTTTTATAGCGTGCAAAAATATAGATGAGTAAAGTGATTTAGTCTTATTTGTTAAATAAATAAGCACAAACGAAAGAATAAATGTGTCTAAAGCAGCCGCCCAATTAGGCGTACTGGCCGATCCTAGCTCTAGATGTGCAGTGGCAAATAAAGCGCTTGTTATGATTGCTGCTATTTTGCTATTTATAGATAGCTTGAGTCTTTGGTACAAATAACCTCTAAATAATATTTCTTCGGCAATTGGAGGCAAAATAACCAACGATATAAACGCTAACAAAAGCCCCACACCTGTTGGATTTTTAAAACCTAATTCTTGAGCTTGATCTGTATTTATTAGACCAACTTTGCTAACAAATACAAAAACGGCTAAAAATATAAGAATGTATATTCCGTATCCTTTTATTGCTTCTAACAGATACGAAAATTTTATTTTTGCAGTTAATCCAATAGATTGTAAGTTTGATTTTTGACTTTGTAAAACCATAAATACAAGCCAAACCGTAATTGTTTCTATGAACAGAATCATTATAAATCTTACTAGGTCGTTAGATTCTATGCCGTTAGTTATAGCATCGGTACTGTATCCTAATATTTTACCAAGTACAGATATTAAAATAGCCCCCATAATTTGAGACGAAAAAAATATAAAAACTGCGCTAAGTAAAACCAATAATGCTGATTTTAATTTTATGGGCAAAAATCTGTTCATCTTATTATTCTGCTTACATCAACAATGGTTGTTAAGATTACGAGTGACATTACAAAACCAAAACCAACCATTTGGATATGTTCTTCAATTTTTTGAGTAAGTGGTTTTTTAATTATTCTAAAGAATAACATTGTGTACAATCTTCCACCGTCTAATGCAGGAATTGGCAGTACGTTCATTATTGCTAAAGTTAGCGATATTATTGCAATAATAAATAGCATAAAACCAAACCCTAATTTTGCGCCTTCATAAAGTGTTTGAACGATACCTACTGGACCAGCTACCTGACTGCTAGCCGAGGTTTGACCAGCTTGTCTTGCCTGCTTGTTTCCTGTTATGCCACCAGCTATTAATGATCCCAGACCTTTTAGAGCAGTCCCAAGACCTTTGAACGTTGCACCCGTCAAATCTTTCATTACTCCAACGGCTACGATTGGTGCGCTCCATGTGCTTTGTCTTAGTTGAATACCAAATTCGTCGGAATATGACGACACGCCCAAATAAGGGCTGGCGCTGTTTAAGGTAATAAGTTTAACATCTGCAACTTCGCCACTTTTAATTCCGACTGATACTTGTTTTCCGGCATTTGATTTTGTTTGTTCACCTAGTTTTTCGGTTGTATTTATTTGCACGCCGTCAATTGATATAATCTGATCATCTGCCAAAATACCAGCTTTTTGAGCCGGACTATCGGCTACAACGGAATCAATTTTTATCACACCTTTATTTTGATAATCTTTAGTGATTTTTGTGTCACTTTTTACTGTAAATTGTTCAAATCCAATAGATTTTGATAGGTTGGGCATTCCCATTAAAGCAACAATCGTAAACAGAACAAATGCTGTTATAAGATTCATGCCCACGCCAGCGAGCATAATAATAGACTTAGCTTTTAAGCTTGCAGCACCAAAGCTACCCTTTGATGTGTCAGAATCATGTTCGCCTTTTAATTTAACAAAGCCTCCTAGCGGAAGCCAGTTTAATGTATATTCGGTGCCATTTTTACTACCAAGACTTTTAGCTTTTGGCGGAAAACCAAGCCCAAATTCTTCGACTTCTACGCCATTTTTTTTAGAGGCAATAAAATGCCCCCATTCGTGTACCAGTACTAGGCTTATAAATAATATAAAACCCAGTATAAACAAAAGAATAATCATTAGGTATAGTATACCAGTTCTGGGTTCTAAGTTCTAGGTTCTAGGTACCTGCCCAGAACTCAGAACCGAGAACTTAGAACCTATGCGCCCTTATTTGCCAAAACGTCGTTGGCGATTTGAATATTCTGATAATGCGTTAGCTAAATCTGTAACTGTAAAATCAGGCCACATTTTATCTAAAAATAATAGTTCGGCATATTCTGCTCGCCATAGCATAAAGCCACTTGTTCTTTTTTCGCCACTTGTACGAATAAGCAGGTCAAGTGGAGGGATTTCTGGCCTATACAAATACGAATTTAATACTTCTTGAGTCACATCTGAAGGCGATATTCCACTTTGCACAATCTGTTTAACTGCGTCTATTATTTCTAGTTTGCCGCCGTAGTTAAAGCAAAGCGCCAATACACCGCCAGTATTATTGGCAGTTTTTTGTTCGGTTCTAATAAAAGCATCTGTGACTGACTTTGGTACATTATTTGTGCTGCCAACGATTACGATTTTTATATTTTTATTATGAAATTCATCAAGGTGAAGTTCGACACCCTTAACTACTAACTTCATAATTAAAGATACTTCTTCTTGTTTACGGCTCCAATTTTCGGTACTAAAAACATACGCACTAACGTATTTTATTCCTGATTCAAAGGCTGCAATCGAAACATCTTTAAAAACTTCGGCTCCTTTTTTGTGTCCGTCTATAGTTTTTAGACCGTTAGCCTTTGCCCAACGTCTGTTTCCGTCAAGAATCAGTCCCAAATGAGTAGGTAGATGTTCTGGGTTCTGGGTTCTGAGTTCTGGGTTAGATACATTGGTCATAAGGTTTTAATTAGTGCTAATAACATTCTACCTATTATTTCACTCTCCCTTAGTTCATCATCTACATTTGTACCAAAAAGTTTATTTACTAATATTAGTTGAGTTTCTACTTCTGCCAAAGATGCATTTGCTATATAGCAAAACTGCTTGAACTCCTTTGCACCGTATCGCTTTTGACCTTCTGCTATGTTGCTAGGCACAGACACTACAGCCCTTTTTAGTTGATCTGCCAAGCCATATTTTTCAGTCGAAGGTAATTTATTTGTAATCTCATATACAGCAACAACAAG
>CALRCT010000011.1 GCA_943354655.1 uncultured Candidatus Saccharimonas sp.
AAAAAACCGCTCGTATAAGAGCGGTTTTTTTAATAATCAAGATGATTTAAATAACTTGAACTTCGGTGCGACGAACTGTTTTACCAGTGTATGTCTTTTTGCTTCTTTGAACAAAAGTAACAATTCCGTCTTTAGCTGCGTGGATGGTGTAATTACGGCTAAGGCTTGTGCCTTTTCCTGCTAATTTAGTCATTCCAACTTGTCTAAAAATTATCTGTCCAACAGTAACTTTTTGACCGCCGCTGCGTTTGATTCCAAGTCTTTTACCAGCACTATCTCTGGTATTTTTGGCGGTACCGCCAGCTTTAACGTGTGACATATATTCCTAATCCTTTACTAATACTACAAGTTCACGTCCAACAATCTGGTTTTCTCTGTGATAAATCAGATCATCTTTAGACACATGAACAAACTTGACTCTATTATAGCCCAACTCCTGTAAATGGTCAAGGACTGGCAAGTGCAAAAAGCCACTTTTGGTATACCATGCAGGTACGGCCAAACAAATACGTGTACCTTTTTTAACTTGTTTTTGTAAATTAAACAAAAATTTACGATGCAAACTGTCGACGTAACGTATATTTTTTTGTAATTGTTCTTGGGGTGGAAGGCTAGCATAGGCCTGACCTAAGTATGTTTCGCTAGCTAATAAATCTATGGGCTGTTGCCATTTATGTTCTGTTGCATCACCTAGTTCTATTCGGACAGTTTCTCCGGCAACATCAAATTTTTCTCTTATCCAGTGCATGTTTCCAATACTATATTCAACCATTCTTGGTTCTAAGTCAGTGCCATAAGCGTCAAATCCCATAAGTGATGCTTCTTGCAATAAAACACCTGTACCACAAAACGGATCTAGCAAGACAAGGTTCTGAGTTCTGGGTTCTAAGTTCTGGGTAGCTTCTGTTGGTAGCGTTGTCGGCTGTTGCCTAGAACCTAGAACCGACAACCTAGAACTATGATCATTAATCTTGCTAACAGCAAGATTAATGATCGTTTGAGCTAATTTTGGCGGCAACATACCAACTCGCGCGTCGCGGTAGGGCCGTGCTTGATCGCGCGCTGCGTATCCTTCAATGTCCTGAATAAATACAGTTTGTGCAAGAAAAGCCGTAGCACCGTTGCTTATAATTACTAACTCCCAGCCGTTCGAACTTGTAAGGTTATTGTGTATAACTTGTGCCGCATTTAATTCCGCAGTTTTATTTGGAACAATTCGCACCGATCTGCCCAAGGCTTTAACGGCTTTTTTTGCTCCCAACAAACAACGTTCAATGTCTTTTGTATCTACTTTAATGCCAATTACGCTTACGCCAATAGTTAATTTGCCCTCTGGGACATATTTTTCGTGATCTGGGATAGTTTTAGCCAAAAAATCTCTGGCTGCAGACCATGACGCCGCAGGAAGCTCGGCAAGCACCTTACATAACCTAGTACTACCCCCAAGGCGAGCAAAATTTACTTTGCTGGATTCTATATTTAAAAACGTTGCTTCTGTACCGTAGGGTTTAACGTTTTCGGCACCATAAAGGCTCTCTAATTCGGCGATTCCCATAGATGGTTGTCGACCAAGCGTAAGTATTGTTGGAAATGATTCTTTCATTAGTTGTATAATAACCCTTAATGGCTCGTAAACCCAAAAATAGTCCTTACAAATCTATCCTTAGCGCTGTTACTATTGTCGCGCTTTTTATTTTTGTATATTTGTTACGACATCAAATAGTAGACACATTCAATAACTTAAAAAATGTTAACATGTGGGCAATTGCACTTATGCCACTATTACAAGTGGTAAATTATCATTCATATTCTAAAATGTATCAGCATATTTACGCTGTATTAGGTGACGATCTTGAATATAAAAAACTATACAGAGTTTGTTTAGAACTTAACTTTGTAAATAATGTTTTTCCTAGTGGTGGGGTATCGGGTATTTCATACTTTAGTTTACGAATGCGTTCGTTAGGTGCAGGAACAGGAAAATCCACACTAGTTCAAGTAATAAAGTTTGCATTAATTTTTTTATCTTTTCAGATAATGCTTGCTTCTGGATTGTTGGTTTTGGCTATCGGCGGAAAAGCCAGTAACTTCTTAATTTTGATTGCTGCAAGCTTGTCTACTTTACTATTTGTCGGATCACTTATGGCAGCATATATATTAGAAAGTAGGGGACGCATAAACAGCTTTTTTGCTTTTATAACAAGAGTAATAAACAAGGTAATATTTTATTTTAGACGAAGCCATCCAGAAACAATAAAAATAGACAAAGTGCACGAAACATTCAACGAACTCCACGATAATTACACTTTGATACGAAAAGATTTAAAAAAGCTTAAAAAGCCATTAATGTACGCACTTTTGGCAAATGTTACAGAAGTATTAACGATTTATGCTGTTTATATGGCATTTGGTCAGTTTATTAACGTCGGTGCAATAATTATTGCTTATGCAGTAAGTAATTTTGCTGGTCTTATATCTGTACTACCTGGCGGCATCGGTATATACGAAGCAATTATGACTGGTACTTTAGTTGCGGCCGGTATTCCTGCGGCTCTTAGTTTACCTGTAACTGTAATGTATCGAATATTAAATTCTTTTATACAATTGCCTTTAGGTGGATATTTTTACCACAAAACACTGCACGCGCGCCAAGAAGAGGAATAATAAATGGAAGGTATCGAACTTTCTCCAAGCGATTTTGTAGCGCTGTTAAATCAGACTCTAGATTATGCGTACCCAAGCGTGACTATAGTTGGCGAATTGGCCAATTTTAGAATAAGTAGAGGTAAATGGGTCTATTTTGATCTAAAAGATGATTTTGCTAGTGTAAAATTTTTTGGGACAATTTATGCACTTCCTGGTCCCTTAGAAGATGGAATGACCGTATCGGTGGTAGGCAAGCCTCATTTGCATGATTTGTATGGATTTAGTATTCAGGTTTCTAGCATACAACCAGTAGGTGAGGGAACTATAAAAAAAGCCGCCGATTTGTTAGCTAAAAAACTTCAAGCCGAAGGATTGTTTGACGTTGAACGAAAACGAATATTGCCTTATCCACCTAAGACTATTGGTTTAATTGCATCATTACAGTCTGCCGCTTACGCTGATTTTATAAAAGTACTTGGCGCCCGATACGGCGGAATTGTAATTAACGTTTATGACGTACAGGTTCAGGGCGAACAAGCACCCGCAGATATAATATCGGCAATAAAATACTTTAGCGAACAAGCCGAACTAGTTGATGCAATAGTAATTACACGCGGTGGAGGCAGTGCAGACGATCTAGCGGCATTTAGCCACGAACAAGTCGTTAGGGCTGTATCGGCAAGTCGTATACCTACATTGGTTGCAATAGGGCACGAAGTAGACTTAAGTTTGGCCGAACTAGCAGCCGATGCTAGGGCCAGTACGCCAAGCAATGCGGCGGAACTTTTAGTACCAGACAAAAAAGATCTGGCGTTACAACTTAATAACAAATCCCAATGGCTACAAAAAGGCTTATTAACAAAACTAGAACTAGCAAAATTATGGATATCAGACCGAAGTAATCAAATTAATGACGAAATTTTAAATTCGTTAAAAGTTCAAAAAGAAAACTTAAACTCACAAAAAAGATTACTAGAAATACTTAATCCAATCGCTATTTTAAAACGAGGCTATGCACTAGTTAGGTTAGAAGGCGAGGTGCTTAAAAGTATTAAGCAAGCAAAGCCAAAGCAATTAATTAAAGTTCAATTATCGGACGGAGAACTGTCTGCTCGTGTAGAATAGACTATAAGACTATGAATAAAGAACAATCAACAATTCAACTACAAACAGAACTAGACGAACTTATATTATGGTTCGAATCAGACAATGTAGATCTTGATTTAGCTATAAAAAAATATCAACGCGGAACAGAAATAATTGCAGAACTTCAAAGCAGATTAAAAACTGCCGAAAACATAATCAAAAAAATAACTAAAAGTTAAATGTATTTTTTAAATATTAAATATAAGTTATCGGTTATTTGTAAAAGCCTATGCTAATACTTTGGGGCGTAGGTATTTTATGCGTTTTGCTTTTTGGATTTACTGCATTTTTTGGAGCACCGTTTTTGCCAACTTTAAATAATCGAACTAATGATGCATTAGACATGCTAGATTTAAAACCTGGCGAGCTGTTGTTAGAACTTGGGTCTGGAGATGGTCGTTTGCTAGCCGCTGCAGCTAAGCGGGGTATAAAAAGTATTGGCTATGAGCTTAACCCATTATTGGTTTGGTATTCAAAAATTAGACTTTGGAAATACCGCAAACTAGCAAAAGTAAAAGTCGCAAACTATTGGCAAATAGACCTTCCAAACGCAGACGGCATATATGTTTTTTTGCTACAACCGTATATGCAAAAACTTGATAATAAAATTACGCAAAGTAAAGTCACCCCTGTAAAATTAGTATCATTTGCCTTTACCATACCGAACAAAAAACCAGTGCAAGAGAAGCAGGGCATGCGCCTATACCTATATAAATAGACTATATTTCTTTAATAATTATTATACAAACCTTGCAGGTTTGCGCTCTTTCATACTTCTTGGTCAAAACTAAAAGTATGATAGAACATTGACATAAGCGCTATAATAATGTATTGTTAATTTATGGAATACCCAAACCAAAACTTAAAATCAATGCTACAAAAAGAAGCAGACAGACAACAACGCGACGATTATTTATTTGGCGATACCCTTGAACTATCTGCTCCAGAACGCCACTTAAATCCTAAAATGTTATTTAGACAATACGGTGCAGCAGTACTAAGCGTAATAGACGACCTGTAGTATATTTGTTAAATTTTAGACAACTTGAATATCTATGTTTATTAAGTTACCATTAGTACAATGGCTAAAAAAGATCAAGCGGGAGTAGCACAGGTTAGTGTATTAATAGCAGGATTAATGTCTGTACTATTTGTTATATCCTTAATTTTTGGTTTATTAATTTATGTTAAAAAAGCAGATTTACAAAAAAATATCGACACACAGGTAGAATCAAAATTATTGACCGAGACCAAAAAAATAGAGGCTCAAAAAACTGCCGAATATGCCGAAAAAGATAAATCACCAGTAAAATCGTATATTGGACCTACAACTTTTGGGTCAGTTGCTTTTAATTACCCTAAAAATTATAGCGCTTATATAATAGAAAACGCATCAAATTCGGGTACAGCTATAGACGGATTTTTGCATCCAAACTTTGTACCCAAAGACGACAAGGCAGTATCTTTTGCACTTAGATTCCAACTTATTTCAACGTCTTATGACACAACTGTTAAGTCGTATGATTCACTAATTAAAACAGCAAAAGTAACGGCTAGACCGTTTAGATCAGCCAAAGTTCCAGATGTTTTAGGAATAAGATTAGACGGAGAAATCGTAGCAGCCAAACAGGGAAGTATGATAATTTTGCCGCTACGCGACAAGTCACTTAAAATATGGACCGAAAGCAAAGACACTATAATTGATTTTGACAAATACGTATTGCCAGACCTTAGTTTTATACCATAGTAAAAACAACGTCATACAATAATAAACTAACTGCTATACTGTATTTAGTTAGAGGGTAACAATGGCACTTAGGCAACACGATAAGTTAGACGCAAGCGCGTTATTTTATACGCTTGCAGAAGATTTAAAAACACCACTCGTACGTATGGCGTATAAGGCAGAGCTTGTAGGTCATGACAAAAACATTTCTGATATTCGTTTAAATATTCGTACAACATTAGAACTATTAGATGCGTATTTATTAGGAGCAAAAAATGCTTCGCAAACAAACTTAGTCCTTGAACCAGTTAGTCCATCGGCAATAGCGTCAGATGCGGCTTATGGATTAAAAGATTTTGCTAAGGATTTTTCTTGTAATTTAATAGTTGATGTCCCTCATAATAGTTCTTTTGCGCTAACACACAGGGCAATTGTTCTTGCTGCATTGTCGGCTATTGGCAAGGTGTTTATAGAAGCTCAGAGTGCTATAGCGTCTACTAAAAAATCAGTAACAATAGCGTCCTATAAAACACAAAACGGCTATTCATTAGGAATTTTTTGTGCCGAAGAATCGTTAGTTATTAATAAAAAACAATTAGAACGGGCAAGATCTCAGGTAGGAATAGCATCTCGTCCATTTGTGGGGTTAACAAACGGAGCGTCTTCTCAATTATTTGTAGCCGAACAGCTTTTGCAAGGTTTACAAACAAGTATAAGAACAGCTCGCCGTGGCAAACTAAGTGGATTAGTAATTGATCTTATTCCTACTGCCCAATTAACACTAGTTTAGTAAAATGAAATCAAAAAGTATATTACTACTAGAACCGGACAAAAGTATAGCAACGTCCGTTAAAGATTATCTTGCGCTAAATCAATACGTTACCACGCAGGCGCATACAGCCGAAGAGGCAATAGCATTAGCCGACAAAGGCACATATTCATGCATAGTAATGGAACTAGTTTTAGGCGCGCACAGCGGCATAGAATTTTTACACGAATTTCATAGTTACGGCGATCTTGCCAAAGTACCGGTTATTATTTTTACTTCTCAGTTAATGCAAAATAATAATGCATTTAATAATTTAGGTGTAAAAGAATATTTATATAAACCAAACACTTCATTATTAAAGTTATTAGAATCAATAAATAAACACGTCAATAATTCATGAATTCAATAGTAGATAAGTCTATAGTCTTAAGGCGCGTCGATTTTGGTGAAGCAGACCGAATAGTCACTATGTTAACCAGCAAAAATGGTAAAGTAAGCGTTATTTCTAAGGGCTCTCGCAGACCAAAAAGCAAAATGGCAGGTGGTATAGAACTTTTTACTGTTAATAACATTACGTACATAAATGGAAAAAACGAACTCAAAACTCTTGTATCTGCACACGCCATAGAACATTATTCGCAGATTACTAGTAACCTTACAACCGCAAACGCAGCATACGAAATATTAAAATATGTTCATATTTATACAGAAGTAGTGTTTGAAGATGAATACTTTGATATTTGCGTTCAGTCTTTGCGTGCATTAGATGCAGGTCAGCCTGCATCGGTGGTTTTAGTTTGGTTTGGAGTGCAATTAATGCAAATTTCTGGGCACGGAATTAATCTACGAACAGACGACAACGGTATGCCGCTAGACGTAGCTGATACGTTTAGTTTTGATTTTAGTAAGATGGCATTTAGTAAAGATTCAAATGGTAGTTTTTTATCTAAACACATTAAACTATTAAGACTTTGTAGCGTAACTACTGTAGACAAACTTACTCAAGTGCAAAATATACAACAATTATCATCACAAATTCAGGCAACAGTAATTGAATGTGTAAAATACAATAGCCAGTCTGTGTTGCAATAACGCATAAAAAATGTACACGCTAACTATATTATTGACATAAGCACTATAATGGTGTATATTAATAATCATGAACAACAAAAACAAAAACCAGCCTACAAAATCAGTAAACTTTTTACCAGGATTTAAAACACCAGACGATTTAAAATTGTTTAAAGATGCATGGGGTAAAGTAACTGCAGAGACTACTGGCGGATTATTAAACCCAAACAACGGTACTTTTGAAGAAGTTGTAGACATAAAAGGTAACACTCATATAGTTCCAAGAAATGATATCAAAACAGAAGTAAAACAAGATCACGCATTGTCTGACGCAATTGCAGATTTTAAGGCAGTTGACGCATGGGATAAGCTTAGTCCAGAGGCTCAAACAAAAAACGGAATGGACTTAAGATTAGTTGGTGAACCTGCAGTTAAAAGTATGATAAGCGTAGAATACATTCCTCAAAATCAAGCAATTTCAGTTTTACATACTGCCTAACATGTAAACAATAAACGGTTGTTATTAGTGACAGCCGTTTATAATTTTAACCTACAGCTGTATACTGTTAGGTAATGAGTGATAAAAAAATTACATTAGAAGACATTGCTAGCTTATGCAAACGACGTGGCTTTATTTTTCAGGGCAGTGAAGTATACGGCGGCTTAAGTGGTACCTGGGATTTTGGTCCATTAGGTGTTGCTTTAAAAAAGAATATTATGAACTTATGGTGGCAGATGTTTGTTGACGACCGCGAAGATATGTATGGCGTCGATGCCTCGATATTAATGAACCAAAAAGTTTGGCAGGCAAGTGGGCACGTTGACACTTTTACCGACCCACTAGTTGAATGCGGTAACTGTAAAGCGCGCTTTAGAGAAGATCAAATAGATACTGCAAAATGCCCAACTTGCAATAAAGAAAACACGTTTGGTGAACCTAGAATGTTCAATATGATGTTTAAAACTAATATTGGACCCGTTGACGACGAATCAAGTATTAGCTATTTACGTCCAGAAACAGCGCAGGGTATATTTACTAACTATAAAAACGTAGTAGATACTTTTTACCCTGACGTTCCTTTTGGTATTGCGCAAATTGGCAAAGCCTTCCGTAACGAAATTAGTCCTCGCGATTTTGTTTTTAGAAGTCGTGAATTTGAACAAATGGAAATCGAATATTTTGTACACCCAAGTAAGTGGGAAGAGTCATTCGAAATGTTGCGCATAGCAATTCATGAATGGTGTAAACAGCTTGGCCTGCCAGAATCTACAATACACGAACTCGAAGTAGAAGAATCTGACCGTGCACATTACAGTAAACGTACAATAGATTTTGAATTTGATTTTCCGCATGGCCGCAAAGAACTTTTGGGACTTGCATACCGCACCGACTTTGACCTAGCTAATATTCACAGGGTTAGCGGTAAAAGTATGGACTATCGCACTAAAGACGGCAGCGAAGTTTTTGTACCACATGTTATAGAACCTAGCTTTGGCGTGGAACGCGCAATTATGGCGGTATTAACAAGTGCCTATACAGTTGATCAAGTTAATGGCGAAGACCGTGCGTATTTAAAACTGCCACATCATTTAGCGCCAATAAAATATTGCGTATCACCGCTGCTAAAAAACAAACCAGAACTTGTGGCCAAGGCACGTGAAGTATATGCAGTACTAAAAAAGAAGTACGGAGCAGTAATGTGGGACGATAACGGTAACATAGGCAAGCGCTACCGCCGCCAAGACGAAATTGGTACGCCCTACTGTATAGTAATTGATTTTGATACATTAGAAGACGGTACTGTAACCGTTCGTGACCGCGATACAACCAAGCAATCCCGTACGACCCTTGAGCAGATTTTGACGGACAACTAGCGAATGATGCACATAGGCATATTGCTTAGTTTGTTGCCATTAGTCTTTTGGGGAACAGGTGACTACGTCGCTGCAAAGTTGTCGCGCAAAATGTCGTCGATACAAATTAACTTTATATATGTATTTTATTCGTTAATCCCTCCAATAATAATTTGTTGTTTTTTTGGTTTTCCTAGTGTGTCGGCTTTTGTTTTTGCAAAGTTTTTGTTGGTTAGTATTTTTATTACAGCTGGGTTTTTGGCTATGGTTAAGGGCTTTTCAAAAGGAGCAAT
>CALRCT010000012.1 GCA_943354655.1 uncultured Candidatus Saccharimonas sp.
CTACCAGCAGAATCGGTACCCGCTACCTGAAAATGGTACCCAGTACTTGGAGCCAAACCAGTTAATGTAACTGAATGATCCTGAACTTGAGTTGGATCAAAATCAGAAACACTTCCGTAGCTACTTGTAGTGCCATAATACACATAACTAGACGTTGGATAATCACTAGTCCATGTAATTACTGCTGTTGTACCGTTGCCTTGTCCAAAAACGCCGCTAACTCCATTGTCTGTATTATTAATTGGGTTGCCGACAACATTAGTTAAGTGCGCTCCGTCGCAAGGCACAGACGCTGTAGCATCACCAGTATCGCTTGCTTCGATACCCCAGTTTTGGGCGCTAACATTTTGCACGTCTGTAGTAAAACTAATATCGATACTTACACTTTGTCCCTGGGCTAATGTGTCTCCGTTAAAATAAAGTTGACTAGAATCACCGGCCACAGACCAAGCCGAATCAGAAACTCCAGATATCCAAAAATACTCTGATGGACGCTGAATATGAAACCAATTAATATTTGCAGTATTGTCGTTATTTGTAATTACAAAAGTTGCAGTAGTACTAGACCCTGCGTCAGCACTGCCAGGACTAACTGTTGCAGTACAACTGCTTAAAGCAAAGGTACCGGCAGGTGGCAATATTATTAAGACAATTAAAAAAACAACCGCTACCTGGTTAATTAAAAAAGACCCACCCTGTAATAACCTTTTATGAATAAACATAACCACAATAGTTCTATAATAACACGCATTTTTACTCATAACTAATCATTAAATAGATTTTAAATAGTAGTACATTTTACAGCATATATAACAAATCTTGTCTAATTAATTAGTGTTTGGTTCGGCTATAGATACTGGACCTACATCAATAATTCGGTCAATCGAAGGTCTATACAAAATAACCTTTTTAGCGTTTTGATACACCAACATTTTGTCGCCATTTTCGGCTTGTTTTAAGAATGGAGTGCTTATTTTATTTATATCAGTTATCGTGGCTAGTGCCGGATCTTCGTCATTAGGTAAAACTATATGTTTTGATACTTTATTTTTTATATCTATTAACAAATTGGGGTCTTCTTTTTTTTGTATTTTACTTATAAAAAATATTGCAGGAATTATAAGTAATAATACGGCTAAAATAATCCACATAATTTTATGTGATGGTTTCTTTTTTTTGTTGGTCAATTGTTCTTTAGGCTTTTGTCTCAAATCAAGTAGGTTGCTTTTTGGCAAGTGTATGTCTTGATTCATTGGTATTAGTTATCCGTTTCAATATATTGTGAAACGACCGAAATATCTACCAGTGATGCAGTTGTACCGTTATTAATCCATACCTGTGGTGCCATTAGCGTCGTATTAGACGGTAAGTCTGTCGCAGTGCTTGCCTCATAAAAATCACCAGTGTTTACGCGAAGTAACGAATAGTACACAGTAGTGCCATTTGGTGCTACAAAAATACGCGCCTCATACAAATCAGTACCGCTAGTATTGCATGGGAATGCTCCAGTTAACGCGTCTTTTGTTGACGCCCCTACGTTATCATTATGCATAAATGTAAATTGCGTATCTGTTGCATCACAGCCAAAAGTTAGCTGATTAAATAGTGTCGAAGGGTTGGCGTTAGCAAGTGCACCTGTTGTTGCAGACAATCCAACAAATGTCCTTGTTGTTGCTACTGCTGTGTTAATGCCAAATCGCGCAACATAATAAAAACCGCCCAGCCCAGCACCGTTACCCGTCCAGTACTGCGCTGTGCCGTGGCGAGTACCAGCATTACTACCTGCAGTACCTGCAGAAACATAGCTAACACGTTTCGTGGCCGTTAAAAAATTTGTTGTGGCGACGTTACGCGTTGTTGCCGTACCAGTTGTTGTGTTACCAAAACTCATAGTACTAACTGTCGTAGCGTTGCCGTTAGCATTCCACCAGTTTACTTTGTTGCTGTAAATTGATGGCTGCAAAGCATAATCTAATCCTGCCGGACCTATGACTTTTAAGAATGCACGACCGGCGTTAATTTTTGCAAATAGCTTAATACTGCCTGCTGCGGGTGCTGCCGGATTGGCCGACACGCTTGCCATTTGTATTCCCCCAGACGCAACATCTAATCCTATGTCAAAACCAGATGCTATTTTAAGTCCAACTTCTGTACCTAGGCCGGCAACTGTTGGACCTTCGATTTTTATACCGTAAGTCGTTACGCCAGTAGCTGGTCCTGTTGGGTTTGCTACAATCCTTAAGCCACTCCATGTTCCACCAGTCGTACCGCCTGGCGTTAGGTCAATTCTTATTCCTGCAGATTCTACCGCCGCGGCACCACCAACATAATTTACAGACAATCCGTTAACATTAGCTGTTGTAACCGCTTGACCGGCATTAGTTATAGCAACTTGGTCAACAGTAGGTGCTGCTGTAGCCGTAATTTGCAAATTTACACCAGCTGCCTCACTAATTAATACGTCCGATGTACTTGTTGGTGCAAAAGTTATAGCACCACCGTCAGAAAAAGTAGCAAACGCCGTACCGTTGTCTTGAAGTTCAAAATCACCAGTGCTTGCAAGGTTTGTTATGACGTTATTTGTACCGTTGTTGGTTATTGTATACGTGGGATTGCTAGAAACACTAAGGGTGTAATCATATGATCCAGAATTACTAACTTTTAATACATCTGCGCTACTTTTTTGTAACAACAAAATATCTGCAGTTATACCTGTTTTATTAATTGCTATAGATGCATTTGCCGTAGATGAATCCGCCTGAAGCCCCTGCGCTAATTTTACAAATCCAGTGCTGTCTATACCGTCCAATAAATCAGAATTAAATGCGTAAGGCGAAGCAGTCAGTTGAACGCGCGGAGTCATTTCGGAGTCTGTATTAACCGTAATACCTAGATATAGGCTGCTAGAATTAAAATCAACACTACCCGGAAGGGCCGTAAAGTCGCCTAAAGAAACCCTAAATATACCATCTGTAACTGTTACAGTAGGCTGAGTTTCTGTCCATACTGCCGCACCACCTGACGCGACAGTGTAAATACTAAACACAATAGAATAGCTGCTAGTGGCAACATTGGTGCCGTCAGGGTTGGTTAATTTACCCTGAAAATTAATATGAGGGTTTATGCTTGCGTTAGCTTTTTGGGACATAAAACATATTCCAAAAATTGACATGATTAACAGAGGAATAAGTAGATTTTTTGCCCTCGATTGCAAACAGATAACCATTAGCTCATATAATAACAGAGGTGCGCAAATTGCTCAAGGCTATTTAGTTTTATTTAAAGTAAAAAATTTATAAGACGCCAACTTTGCGGGTTTTTGGCTCTTCATCATTTTTATTATGTGGTTTTTTGGATCTAGACTTACGTTTTTTATTAACTTTAGAACCTTCTTTGGGCAAATTATTAATAGAATTTACAAATTTATGTTTTTTAGATTTATGATTAAAAATGTATATTTTATGGCCAAATATTGATTTGTATCTTAAAAAAATAACCACAATTAAACTTGGCACTAATAATACAAACCACAACGGGACATACCAAACCGAAACGATGTCTATATTTTGTTTAGACTGACCGTCGTATCTTAAAGAAGTTATTTTGGAATATTTTCCTGGCCAAAAAATACCTGTATCTTTTAGATTTAACTTGTATTGTTTAGATTTAAAAGGAAAAACTGGCTGAGAAGTTTCGTTAATAAGAATCTTTTTATAAGTTTTAGTGCCTTTAACAATAGACACAAAGCCCCTAGGTACAAGATCAACATTGCCGTTATTGTTAATTGTTAAATTTATAGATTTTGGCAAAATAAACCAAACATTTTTTTTGTCTGTTACCTTATAAACTAAATCCCTGACTGCCCCGTCTTCTTTTGTTAAAAATAGTCCAACAGATATGACCTGGTTAACTGGTAGGTTTAGATTACTTTTAACGTTATTTATTTGCTGCAAATACAAAGACGCGTAATGTCCACCCGGCGATAGTTCTGTAATATTATTTGCTGTGACCGTTATTTCTACAGCGCTGCGAGCTTTAATAGTTACTTCTGGGCTACTTATTTTAAATGTCTTAGCAATTTCATCACTAGTAGTCCCTAGTGGCATTAAAGTGCCTTGTTCGGTGTCTACATTAACTATAGTTGCTTTGTACGTAGCAACACTGTCGCCGTCATTTTTTATAGAAACTACTTTTGTACTGGTTGTAGATTTTTGCGAAACAGAAAACCGCAAAAATGCTGGCGATACTGTCATGTTAGAAGCTTGGGTAGGTTTGGTTAGTGAAGCTAGTGTTGCTATAACTAATATTAAATAAGCTAGGCTATTCCGTAGCGTCATCTTTTTGTTTCTTTCGTGCAACTTTCATTGTTTTACGAATAACAGAAACTACTCCGGTAATAACTAAGGCTGCAATAACTAGTAATCCACCCATAAGCTTCCATGGAATAACCCAAAAGTCGATGTTTGCTTCGGCTGGTATGTCTCGCACTCCGTCGTTATACACAACAATAGCCTTTGCTACATAATGCCCTATTCTTAAGTTTTGCAAATCGGACCAGTTCCAAAATAACTTTTTCTTTCCTGAGTCTGAAGTGTCTTTATAGGTTGGGAATCCTTTTGTCCAATCTGACTGAAGCGTTCTGGTGACGTCAGGTAATATATACGCACCTGTTCCGTTAACCGACAGAATGTCTATTGGTTCAGTGCTATTTAACGATCTTTGAATATAAATATTACCTGTAGGTTGAACAATTGTGTTGCCGCTGTTTTTAATTTTAAGCAAAAAATTAGCGGGCAAATATTCGTATACTTTTCTTTTTGATATAAATGACGATATATCTAATTTGCGAACGGCGTCAGAGCGATTGGTGCTTAGTAGGGCAAAAATTGCAACCGAACCTTCTATTGTGGTTTTTCCACCTGCTTCTTGAGTTGGATTTGCGCGACTTACTGTAATTGCAAAAGAATAGGTAAAACCTGCATCCTTGGGTACATCAAAAATTACTTTTTGAGTAAACCACTGCCCTGCATCTACACTAAAAACTGGTTCAGCAAAAGTTACCCAACTTACAACATCAATTGGTTCTTCGTTTTTTAATTGTACTTCGCCGCTGTTATTGTCTACACCAAATGCCCTAAGACCCATTTTAAAGGTTTCTTTTTGGGTATTTTGATTACGTATTTTAAGTTCGACTGTTTTTGAAACTCCAGGGTCAATAGATTCAATTATAGGAGAAGGGCTAACTTGTACCGAAAACCCGCTGTTTTGCGCTTTTGCAGGTACTACTATGCTTAAACTTAAAAATAATATTGATGCAACGTAACCTACCCGAATTATTTTTTTACCCATACTTAGTACCTATTATAACAAAAACACCCGTCATAACCGACAGGTGTTTTTGCGTTTTTAAACGATTTTTATTAGAACAAACCTGCACCAATAACTGTTATTGTGTCTGTATAGTCTGTTGCTGCTGCTGTTGTAGAACCAATTGTTGCGTTGTTAGTTAAAGTAACAACTGCAGTGTTGGCTGTACCCGTAGATGTTGCAAGTGTACGTAGTGTTGTGTCTAAACCACCACCTTTTCCTGATACACCACCCACAAAAGGAACGGCTACTGTGATTGTACCGCTACCACTTGCTTGTGACTGAGTAACACCAGTGTTATAACCTTCTGTACCAGCTACAATTGTGCTGTTTGTGCCAGGAGTAGTAGAAGCAACTGTTGCAGCTGCAGATGCTGAGTTTAAGCCTGTGCTGCTGTCTTTAGCCCAAACCAACCATCCGTTTTTTGCGTTTGTGTCGATTGTTGTAGTACGTGGTGTTGCACTACTTGTGATTGCACCTGTCGACAAAGTACCAAGTGCGTCTGTGTTGGCGCTAAGTGCAAAGCTAAATGTTTGCGATACTGATGCGGTTACAACAATTTGATCGTCTGTAATGCTTGCAGTCGAATAGTTTGATGTTTCGATAGTTGCAGGTACAGATGTTCTTGTTGTAATAGATCCACTGTTTGATGCTGTAGCAGATGATTTTACGCTAACAGATGCTGTGTTGTTCCAGTTAAAACAGTAAAGTGTACCAACTGTTAAATCGGTGCTAGGGAAAGTAACTACTTGTCCAGCTGCTGCTGTAGCAGTACCAATTCCTGGCCATGCTGTACCGCCAGTTGGCCATGCTGTATTTGTTGTGTCTACAGTCCAGTTTCCTACAGTCGTGCTAACTGTGTAGCCAGTAGGAAAAGTAACCTGAACATCGTTTTCTACTGCCACGGTTCCTGGGTTTGCACATACTGTGCCCGTAGTAGCTGTACTAAGTTTCATTCTGTCAAAGCGTACAAAAGTACGGCTAAATGCTGATGCTTGTGAAGAAGACATAATAATAAACAATGCCATGGTTCCTACTAGCCCTAATGCTATTGCCAAGTTTATTGTTTTTTGTAACCTAATGTTCTGCATATTGCTCCTAGTTATTTTTGTTAAATCATACTCAAGTTACATTATGCATAAGCACTTTATTAAAATCAAGTTTTTAGTACAACATAGAGGCTACAAACGTCAATGAATCTGAATAATCGGTAGAACTCGGAGTAATAGAATCTACTTTTGCTTTTAAAGTAACAGATGCAACACCTGCAGTTAACGACGCCGACGTAGTCAATATTTTTTGAAAAGCAGTAGTTAGTCCCCCGACATTATTTGACACTCCATTAAATGGAGCTACAGAACTTATTGGGCCACCACTGGACTGCGAAACACTAGTTACAATAGCCCCATAACCGCTCGATGCTACAGATAAATCTGCCGATGCAGAAGCAATAGATGTAGAAGCTAGCGCACTCGTTAACGCTCCTGTACTTTTTACATAAACAAGACCACCATTGTTAGAATTTGTTGTTAGTCCAATTTCTGCTGTTGCACTGCCAGATGACACTACTCCAGCTGCAAGGCCAGAAAATCCAATAGAATAAGGCGGAGAAGCGCTAAGAGATGTTTGTACAGAAAAAGTTAAACTAGGCAAAACAGTAGACGCAGTAGCAGTTGGACCAAAAGCTGTACCAGTATAGTTGCCCTGCAGTGCCCTAACCTTTACTTGATAACTTGTGTTTTCTGTTAATCCAACTATCCATACACCACTTGCACCGCCCCAAGAGGTGTATGTCTGAAACTGCGCGACACTACTAGTAGCACCTACCGTGTTGTCTGTTTGTACATAATTAGTTGTAATAAAACTATCCGAACTAATGGCAATTTCATATTTTGTGTCTGTTGGGTTATTGCTAGTATTTATAATAATTTTAAGTCGATTGTATTCACTAGATGGATTAGTAAAAGTTGGTGCCACGGGAACGTTTGCGTTTTGTAAGTTTTGATTACCCGAATTAATTTTATAACTTAACGACGTTAATTGGTTTCCGCTTTGTTCACCAGTTTCGCTGTTAAGTCCATAGTTTAAGCTAGTACTAGTATCGCCACCGTTACCAAAATCATAAGACTTTAAGGTAAAGTTTAAACTTGTAGGCGCGGCAGCTAATAGCCCCGCCAACATTAAAGATATTGATATTTTTGTTAGCCCAAACATAAGCCCATTGTAACAGATAAAAAACCAATAACGCTAGTAACTATTAATGCCAAATAACAGATTCAATACAATTGTTTAGTTCTTTTTTTAGTGTGCTTTGACTACTTATTGGCCCTGAATAAACTATTGATGTATAGTTTGCGCCTTTTTTAATAAATGCACCGATTTCATAGTTAGAAGTGTTTTTTTCGAACACCATAATATCGTTCTGGTCACTAATTAGTGCGTAATTTTTATCTCTGTTTCTTAGTTTTACGTCAGACACTTCAGACAATCCAATACCATGAACCGATCCAATAGTTACAGCCAGTTGATTACCAAAAACACTATTAGCATTTTTTATGGGCACTTTAAATAACTGCTGCATATATAATGGCCGACCCATACCAGTTAATTTATTAATAGAAACGTACTGGTCGGATATTTTTAGTGACAGTTGTTGGTAATCTACTTCGTAAACAGCCGGCTCTGTAACAGAAGCACCCTTAACGTCTGTTAATTTTGACTTAATAACAGCAACCGACGGCCCCGATGACCATACAAAAAAACTTAATAAGGTTACAAAAACAACTACTGCAAATATTAAAAGTATTTTTCTTTTTTTCATCGCTTTGTAGGCGAATTAACTTTTTTAGATTTTGTTTTAGGTTTTATTCTTAGCTGTTTGTAATGATTTAAGAGTAATATTGCACCAAAGCTCGCTACACCTACAAACCATACCTGTATCCAGTTCTTTTTAGATTCTCCTACAGGCGCTGATGCAGGCACATAAACACCAGATCTAAAACTAATCAAAGATCTACTTTGTATTGTTTTTGTACCTTCAGCATCCACTACTTGTATCGAAATCTGTGTTGCCGGAAGAATAGTCTTGTACTTGTGTTCTATACTTTGTTCGCCCGAAGTTTTTACTTGGTATTTTTTTTGCGAATTGTCGCCCCAGTTAATAATTACTTCGTAAGGAGCTTTACCGCCGCTAATTGTGTACTTTAACTGCGTCGTTTTAAGGTCGTCATAGCTAACAAAGTCATAATCAAAAACTAATTTTAATGACGAGTCGGTATTAGCTGGATTTGTTGGTGAATAGTTAATGTATATCGGAACACCATATCCGCTATATAGTCCGGTAATTGTTAAAAATTTTGGGTAAATAATATTTTGTCCCAATACAAGACCAACAAATATACTAAAAGTTCCGTCAGACCTGCAGTTTGCCGATCCAATAGTTTGATTATCTCTGATTAAAATAACAACTATCGTAGGCACTACGACCGTACAGGTTCCCGTAATAAAGACCCCGCTATTTTGTAGTGTAGTGTTTTTTGGACCGGTAACTATTGGTAAATCTGGCGGCAACGGCGCATGTACAACTGCAGTTACGTCATAATTGCTTGCAAACGCCGCAACGGGCATTATTGCTACCCATACTAAAATTATTAAAAAACCAAGGCGCTTAAGCATAATAATATTGTATCACTAAGTATTTTATTTGGGTTTAAAGTAACCCAAGACCTGCCAAAATAAGCACAAACATACCAAACAAGATTCGGTAATATGCAAACGGCTTAAAGTCATGGTTAGAAATATATTTTAGTAACCAAGACACAACCGCTAATGCACTTATAAACGCAGCTATTGTTCCAACCACAAGCGACAAGCTGCCGCCAGGTAAATTACCGAGTTCGTGTCTGGCTTTTAC
>CALRCT010000013.1 GCA_943354655.1 uncultured Candidatus Saccharimonas sp.
GAACTATAGCCAGCTGGTGCTGTTTGTTTTTTAGCCACAAGTTTTCCCTCTTACTTTGTCACTTTTATACCCTTTATTATAGCAGATTACTACAGTTCATAACAAATACAGAAAATATACTTGTCTGAACACCTAAATATGTGATTAAATAAGCGCGAGCGTATTGAATACATAAATAATAAAAAACAATCAAAAACGATGTTCAAAAAATTAATATCAAATCTACCATTTAACCCTAGTCTGGTATCTCAGGTTTCTTTTTATACTAAACGGATTCAACAAGAAGCATCAGTCAGACGAATGGGCTTTGGATTAATAGCACTTGCTATGTTTATTCAAATGTTTGCCGTTATTGCCCCACCAGAACGTTCGTTAGCTGCATCTGACAACCATATTATTAATGGTCTAAGAACAAAAAGAGACATTTTGGCAGCCTGGGACCGAACAGGTAGCGATATTCCTGCAATATACGGAAAATTTGGTCTCACCAGAGCAGACATTAACAGTCTACCTATGAACCCAAACACAACTATAAAGTCTAACAGTGGACCTGATTACTGGACTATAGGACGAAATTCTTTGTCTAACTACTCTAACGTTAACTATTTATACAAACTTTCCGAAGTTGCATTAACTGTATCCCCTTCAACGACTATATATATGAGGCAACTAAGTGCTTGGGATATTCAAAATCCATTTAACACTTACAGCGCATTTACAGGCATAAAAGCCGACGGAACAAGGTTCTGGATTTTAGTAGATTGCGGAAACTACACACAAGAAGGTAAATTTACATTAAAAGAACCAAAAATGGAGTTTCGTAAAACAGTTGTAGGAAACCCTGCCACTCTTAAGCCAGGCGATAATTTTACTTTTAGATTTGAATACCGCAACGGAGTTCAAGACTCATTAGCACGAAACGTTATTTTGGCCGACACACTAGACCTAGCTAATTACGATATTATTTCGCCTTCCAACCTTACTTTAAGGGACAACATACTAAGATTCCCATTGTATGACATAGGATACACGCCTAATTTTAACGTACTAGATATTACCGTTAGACTTAAAAACCCATTTCCTGGAGTGACAGGCAAAACTTGTAACGTAGCAATGTTAGAATCAGCCAATTCGCTTGGAATACCAGGTGGACCGGCTTGCGTTAATGTTGTGACGCCTTGTACATATAACCCTGCTCTTGCAGCAAATGATCCTGCTTGTAAGCCACCCGTGCCGCCAAAAAAACCTTGTGCATTCGATCCTAATCTTAACGAAGGCGACGCCGCATGTGAAGCTCCAAAATTAGTTTGTAGCCTTATAGATACAGATCTTAACAAGTCGACACGAGTTGCCACATTTAAAACAACCGTCGAAACAACAAATGCCAAATCTACAAAAATTATTAGCTACGGCTATGATTTTGGTGACAAAAAAACCGACACCATACTAAGCAACACGTTAACCAATACAACCAAGCATACATACGCAGCAGGAATATATGACGCTAAAGTTACCGTAAACTACACAGTAAACGGTGATGTTACTCAAACTGCAAAAAAAGTAGAATGTAGCGCGCCAATTAGTTTTGAAGCAGACAAGCCTTTTGGAACAATGAAAAAAGTAAAAAACATTACACAAAATCTTGAAGGTGACAAAGCTTTAAATTCTAAAGTAAACGCCGGTGACGTAATAGAATACACTCTTATTACAACCAACACTCAGGACTATTCCCGCAAAAACTACATAGTTAGTGATTATGTTGGCGACCTTATGGACTACTCAGAAATCGACGCACCTTTTCTTGCCTCTCAGGGTGGTGCATTTGATCTAGCTAACAAAAAAATAACCTTTAATATTGCAGATATAGCAGCCCGAACCGACGTTGCAAAAACATTCAAAATCAAGCTAAAGAACCCTATTCCTGCCACTAATTCCCCGTCTAATGTTAGCGGAACATTCGACTGTAAAATAAGTAACAAATACGGCAACGAACTTACTATGAACATTGCTTGTCCTGCAGTAAAAGGCATAGAAACTATTCCAAACACTGGACCTGGCACAAGCTTAATATTTGGATTTATGATCACTGCAATCGTAGGATATTTTTACGCACGAAGTCGCATAATGGCAAAAGAATTACAAATTTTAAGGGCAGAATTTGCCCCATCAGGAGGCTTCTAATATGTCCGAAAAATTACAGCCTTCTAGTAAAGAAACAGTCACTAGTCATTCAACTATAGAACGTGCTAAAGAACATCTAGAAAAACTAAAGGCTCAGGCCGACATAGAGTCAAAGGCGCATGCATCATCAGAAACATTAGAAAAAGCTAAAGTAGCAGTAGAATCATTGGCTATAAGCGGAAAAGAGATGACCCCTTCCGAGTCTAACAAAGACGTAAAACCAAGCATGGGCTACGTTAACCGCGAACTTAAAGACATGGCGTTTAAACGTAGCTTAAGCACAGCAAGACGTCATATGAACGCCCCATCACGCACAATGAGTAAGATCATTCATCAGCCAGTAGTCGAAAAAGTAAGTGATGCAGCAAGTATAACTGTCGCCCGCCCTTCAGGCATTTTGGGTGGAGGAGCGTTTGCTTTAATAGGAAGCATTATTTTATTATGGACAACCAAGCATTACGGCTATAAATATAATTACTTAGTCTTTTTTATGCTATTTATTTGTGGCTTTATTATTGGAATGATTGCCGAACTTGTTATTCATTACTTTATTCGTCGCAAAAAAAACAAAAAATAGTTAACGTTTAAATAAGCTAACAGCAAGTATTCTATTCTAAGAAATCGTCTGGAGTTTGGTGATGTAGCTGACCGTTTTGATCTATGTTTATGTATCTAGAATCGTTGGTATCGTCTTGGTTGGCAACTTGTTGACCAGGCTGAGGATGCAGCAGCAATACACCTTCATCTTGGATTGCGGGCTTGTTAACAGCAGGCTGTGTGTTAATTGGCGCAGGCTTATTTGTAACAAAAGGACTTTGATACGGGTGAAGCGACTGAGTCATCTGGTTAAAATCTGACTGGCTAGCTTGAGGTGCGACCTGTGCTGCTATTGGGCCTTCTAGCACTTGTCCTGATGTAGTTGGCATATTTTGAGCACCACTATCCAAAGGCGTCTGAACAGCCTGCATTTGTGTCACAGCATCAATAGGTTGAGTAGGATTAGCTGCCGGTTGTTTGAATGGTGATGCAGGAGTTTTAAATGCATTAGTTTGTTTTTTGGTTAACCAATCATCTAGGAATGAGCCGTTTGATTTTGGCGCGGTTGGCGCTGGTGCTGCAGCCATTCTGCCAGCTACTGGTTTTGCTGCTGGTTTTTCGTCTTCATGAGTCGCAAGTCTTGCAAAAATCTCTGATTCTACTACAGATTTAGGACGACCATATTTAGCTGCCGACAACTGCTTTAATGCATCGCCCAAACCTTTGTTTGGTGTTCCTAGCGGCGGCAATCCGGTCATACTAAACGGCTGAGTTGGGACTCCTCCAATAAGTGTTCTAACCACTGCGTTATAGTTTGGTACACGCAATAAATCGTCACCATCAAATAATGGATTAAAGTATTTTGTTAAACTATCTACGTCGTTTTGACCTATTCTAAAGGCAACAATTGTACCCATATTACCAAACACAGCATCACGAATTTCTTCACTTAACTGAGTCGTAAATTGGTTAGCTACAATAAGGTTAAGATGATATTTACGAGCCTCTGACATAATAGTCGCAAAACTATCGGTACTAAAGTTTTGGAACTCATCTACATATAGACAAAAATCAACGCGTTCGCTCTCTGGTATACTTGCGCGGCTCATTGCTGCTGCCTGAAACTTCATAACAAAAATCATTCCAAGTAATTTGCTGTTTAGTTCGCCCGTGCGACCTTTGCTAAGGTTAACTAGTAAGATCTTTTTTTGATCCATTATTTCGCGCAAGTTAAACGAACTTTTTGTTTGTCCTATGATGTTTCGCATCATTTCGTTGCTTAAAAATGCACCGAATTTACTTACAAACCAACCAAGCACTTCACTCTTATGGTAGTCACTGGTACTAGCCATTTCTTTATTCCAAAAATCCTGAACAGTTTGGTCGGTCACAAATTCTAGTTTTTGCTTAGCGTATTTTGCATCTGTAAATACCTTAGGAATATCTATAAATGTAGCACCAGCAGGATCGGCCATAATAGTCAGTGCAGCATTTCTAAACCAATGTTCATACCTAGGACCAATAATACCTTGGTGCTGAGGATCGTACAGTTTATAAAGCATATTTATAGCTTCTTGAATCAAAAAGTCTTTTTGTTCTGGACTATGAAATTCAAACAAGTTTAGACCGATTGGGTAATCCATGTCTGCAGGACAAAAGTAAATGACGTCTTCGGTACGTTCTTTTGGAACCATACTTAAAAGTTTTTCGGCGGTGTCGCCGTGTGGATCAATAAAAGCAAAACCTTCGCCGGCAAGCATGTCTTGTAGGGCTAGGTTTTCTAGGAACGTAGACTTACCTGTTCCTGTTTGACCAACTACATACATATGTCTGGCACGATCCTGATTTGCCAGTCTTATTGCCTTTTTAGCTCCTCTAAACACGTTATAGCCCATCAAAAGTCCATCATCGGGAACGTTTCTAGGACCGTCTACCTGCTTACTAGACTGGCGTTCTAGTTGTGAAGTAGGCACATTATTTTGATCAGGAAAATGAAAAATACTAGCTAGTTCTACTGAGTTTAAAATATTCTTATTTGTCTCTTGGGGAAAGAATCTCATTATGTACGCAGTTACAAATGAATCAATATCTTTTGCTGCGCTAAATTTAAAACCATTACGACCTGGGGCATCAAATAACGCAAAGGTTGCAACAATATTACTAAGTACCGATTGAGCACGCTGAGAAACGTTAGATGATGCTACTACTCTAATTAATACTTCATAGCCTGCGTACTTACTTTTTTCTTCTATGGCGTTAACTACTTCTTGATCGACTCCTGACAAGTCTGAACCACCACCATCTTTTTTGTCGCCTTTGTCTTCTGGTGGTTTAAAAGGTGCTGCAAATATTTGCCTAAGCCATCCACCGGCAGCAACTGCACCTTTCTTTTTGTCTTTACCTTTACGCTTTTTAGAAGCCAAAGCTACGGCATTTTTTCGCCAAAACGATTCGGCTGGGCGCATTAATATTTGAATACCTGCTCCATCTTCTTTTTCTAAGGTAGATAGTGCGTTTAATATAGACTGCATAGCATCACGTTTTAAGTCTTGGTACGTTGCAATAGGATAAGCATAGTTTTCTTTTAGTGTCAGTTCGCCACCAATTGTGCCGCTGATTTTTCCGACGGGACTAAATATATTATGCTCTGCAACTTCTTCGAGTCTTGCTGCAGGATAAGCGCTAACAATTGCCTGCTGAACAACATCAACTAGTGCAACTGGAACAGCGGCATAAAAATTAACAAAGCCCTTGCTTCCTACTATTTCGAACGCAAAATGACGCTGACCATAATACTTACTTTTAAAGCCCTTTTGCACTGTACTAGATATAATGTTGTACATGACTTGAGCCTTACTAATAGTCTCGTCCGTAACATCACGTGCATCCCTGGATCCTATGTCTGTATCGTCGCTAGTAGGAGGTAAATGAATAAGCAACGGAACCATCTTAAGCCCACGTTCAAAGTTTTTTTGTTCTCGGTGAATGTTTCTGATGTGCAAATACAAAAACATGGCACCTACAATAAGCACCGTTAGCAAAATCATAATTATAACAAGCACTGACGACATTTTTCCCCTGTTACTCGCTTACTTGTTTTATATCTTTATTATATCTCTTTTTAATGTAGTCTGCTTTTATTTTATTAATTTCTTTATTTTGCGTAAATGGGTCGCCTATAGTGTGTTCTACTATTGCCTTAGCTTTTTGAACCCACTCTTTTTCTATAAGATCAACATCGGCGGCCGAAATATCTGCCGAATGAACGACCGCGGGGTCAACTGCGCTAGACGTATTGCCAACAATTGATTGAATAGAACTTGCAGTTTGCGCACTAACAACAGGACTTGCTACAGGAGGTGGCGATGCGATTGGTTCTGAACTTGGCATAGATTCTGACGAAGACTCTGGTGGAGGTTGGACTACATCTTGGTTAGGCCTTGGTAGTTCCGCACCTTGTTGCAAATTTTCTTGGTTATCCATTGTGTTTATATATTATCAAAATAACACTATAAGCACGAGTGTTTTATTGCTCTTTTTCTGGCTTAAACATTCTAATAATATAAAAGCTTCCGATTGCACCCAGCGCAAGAAGTAAAAAGAAGTCTTTAAACGTAAGTTGACCAAGTGACAAAAGGATAAAAAACACAGCATATATTAATCCAACAAAAAATAATATAAAACGCGAAAGAGTTTTATTAACGTGTAAAACCAAAATAATGATTCTAGTTAGGCTTAAAACGGCTATTAGTAGCGGCACAGCAGGAAAAATAATAAAAATTAACGGCAATTTATAAGGAGAAGTTAGGTTAATAAACAAAATAAAGACTAAAAACGACAGAAATAATGAAATTATGTTTTTTTTGTTCACATATACATAGTAATAAACAACCGCACTAAATGAAACTGCTAAGTTTTTATTCAATAAAATTTAAATGCCACCCTACTATGTTGGTGGCACGTTATTTAATTTATGGAGTCAAGGACAGTAAATCCGCTTTTATAAATAGACTATTAAGCGCTTACTGTCCATTGACTTTTGACTGACCGCTCCAAGTAGCTTTAAGGCTACAGGGAACGATATATTCTTATCAGCTTTTTTTAACTTTTTGTTTCTTGCTGATGCTCTATTTATAGCACAAGCGATTTAAATAAGCAATAGTAAAATAAAGCCCATATTGTTGTAATAATGTACAAAGTACCCTATTTAACAGATTGAGTTTATATTATTTTGAACAAATAAAAATGTTGTAGGAATCACTACTTATGCAACAATACCGTCTAGTACAAACTGAACAATAAAACAGTGTAATTTGATGCTTAATAAGCTGTATAAAACATTTACATATTTGTGGCTATATTTAGGCGCAATACACTGCATTTTGGTTACCTACAATGGCTATTTTGTAAGCAGTACCACTAACTAATACTGGCTTAGTAAACTTATTTTGCCCTACCCTAACCCAACCAAGCTAACAAGGGCAATAAAGATCAACTAAACGGCTCTGAGCCTTTAATTAAGATGCCTGCTGGGCGCATTTAAGCTAAGTCTTAGTGTATTTTGCTATGGCAATATAGCAATATTATTTTTGTATTTTGCTGACATGTTTTTTGCGTTAAATTGTCGTGTAAAAGGTTCTAAAATTCTTTATTGCATATTACGCTTGTGCACAGATTTTATAGATAATTTAGGTCTTTTAAAAAGGCTCTTCAGATACGGCATGTGGATAACTATTTTATTGTGCAAAAACTGTGCAAAAATGTGTTGACAGTCTTGCTCATGCTTTGTAGGATAAGCATAGCACTTGAATAAAAAAGGTGCTCAAAAACAAAAACGCATCCAGAACAACGGCTTCTCGCAAGCCGTTGTTCCAAGAAAAAAATGCGTTAACAAAAACTTCAAAAGACAACAAAAACTAAAAAACATAAAGGCTCATGCTTGCAATCGCAGCGTGAGCCTTTTACATTTAGGCTAGACAGAAAGGTTAACAGTATGTCCAGCGTTGCTCGATCGGTACAGTTACTTGGTGGTGATGCTTGTTTGGTAGATATTGAATGTCACATGAGTGCTGGCTTGCCAGCTATATTAGTTGTTGGTATGACCAGCAAGTCTATAGACGAATCTAAAGAACGTCTACGCGCCGCGTTCAGTAGCAGTGGCCTTACCTTTCCCAAGAAAAAAATAACTATTAATCTTGCACCTGCAGATATACAAAAACTTGGATCTAGTTTTGATTTGGCTATTGCAGTGTCGATATTGCTTGGAATGGGAGCCGTTCAAAAATCCAAAGAACAAGACTCATTATATTTTGGCGAACTTGGACTTGATGGTGCTGTACGTCCTGTTCGTGGAATAGTTGGTCGGCTACTCTTTTCTAGGAAACAAGGTTACAAAACTGTATTTGTTCCAAAAGAAAACTACGAACAAGCACTGCTTGTTCCGCAAATAACGGTAATACCTGTAGGATCGCTAACAGAAATATACGAGCATTTAACTGAAGTAAAATTAATTAAATCTACCGAAACTTTGGGTGGCATTTACAATAAACCTACCAAGTCAGAATTGAACGACATAATAGATTTTGACGAAGTCATTGGTCAAGAACGCGCCAAACGTGCGCTACTTGTCGCCGCCGCAGGTGGTCATAATGTTCTATTTAATGGACCTCCCGGAATGGGCAAAAGCATGCTGGCCAAAACTCTACCTGGCATATTACCCGCTCTAACTCACGAAGAAGCACTGCACATAACTCATATACACAGTCTTGGTAATCAGGACACGCACAAAACTGTTCATACTCGACCCTTTAGAAGCCCACACCACAGCGCTAGCGACGTGTCTATTGTTGGTGGAGGTCAAAACCCACGTCCCGGCGAAATTACAATGGCACATGGTGGCGTATTGTTTTTAGATGAGCTTCCAGAATTTAGACGAAGTTCTATAGAATCTTTACGCCAACCATTAGAAGACGGCGTTATAACCGTTGCACGAGCAAAAGAAACCGCCACCTACCCTGCGCAGTTTATGTTAGTAGCTACACGCAACCCTTGCCCATGTGGCTATTTTGGATCTTCGCATGAATGTACCTGCACGGCGGCGCAAATTTTTGGATACAACAAAAAAATATCTGGACCAATCGAAGACCGAATAGACATTCACGTAACCGTAGACCCCGTTGACCACAAAGATTTGTTAAAAGTAAACACGGCTAACACAAGTCAAAAGCTTAGAATAATTGTTGAACAAGTACGAAAAACCCAGTCAGACAGATACGGAAGCAGTATAACTACAAACGCAACTGCAAGCAGTAAACAAATCAAGCAAAAAATTAATCTTACACCAGAAGCCAAAAATTTGTTAAATACTGCTGCACAACGTCTTGATTTGTCGCCACGCGTATACATGAAAACCTTAAAAATAGCTCAAACAATTGCCGACTTGTCTAATAGCAACAA
>CALRCT010000014.1 GCA_943354655.1 uncultured Candidatus Saccharimonas sp.
AATTTTACTGTTTGTTATTTACATGGAAGCCAACGCCAAAAAGATGATGCAGATTTTGCAGATTTGTTAAACGCAATAAGAAGTGGCGAGGTGTCTGAGGTGCAGTTTGAGCGCTTACAAGAGCGTATGACGTCATTTAGTGACCCATTTGAACAAATTACCAAGCTTCACACTACAAACGCCGACGTAGACAGTATAAATAGCGTAGAACTAGGCAAGGTAGATTCGGTAGCTTATACATATACCATGGAAACCACAGGCAAAAAAAACTACGTAGATAGTCTTAAAAAAAGTTGTCTAGCTAGTGAAACACTCGTATTAAAGCAGGGCGCATTAGTCATGTGTATAAAAAATGCCGCAGATAAAAAATATGTAAATGGAAGTCTGGGCACAATAGTAGGATTCGAACCCCACACAAGATATCCGATTGTTGCTTTAAAAAATGGTGACGAAATTACTGTTAAGCCAGATACTTGGGAACTAACTGACGGCGACACCCGAAGGGCTCAATTAACTCAAATACCACTAAGACTTGCGTGGGCTATAACAGTCCATAAAAGTCAGGGAATGACCCTGGACGCTGCAGAAGTTGATCTTTCTAGAGCATTTACTCCGGGTATGGGATATGTAGCATTATCACGCGTCAGAAACCTCCAAAACCTTTATTTATTGGGTATGAATGGAATGGCTCTAAGAGTAAGCGATGAAGCTATGCAGTTAGAATCAGATTTACAATCGGCGTCACGTACAGCTATAAACGACAACACTGATTTGTTTGCACTAGCAGAAGCTCGCTGGAGTGCAGAAGCTGCTAAGCCTAAGCAAGAAGTTAAAGTGGCTAAAAAAGGTATTTCATGGGCTCAAAAAATAGAAAACATGCGAGTTGACCATCCAAACGCCTACAAACCATGGTCTAAAAAAGACGACAAAAAACTGCTAGAACTACACAATAAAGGTAGCGATGCAGATTTGCTATCGCAAACTTTTGGTAGACACGTAGGGTCGATTAATTTAAGAATTAAAAAACTGTTAGAAGATTAATTACTTTTTTTGTTTACAAAATATGTAATTGTACTAGAAACTAAAGCCAAAACAGCCATAAACCTCATCATCATAAAAGTATTACTGTAATTAGTAGAAGTTTTTAAAGATTTTCCAGAAAAAGCAGCTCCAAAAGTTAAGACAAATGACAATATAGCTAAGAATTTGACAGAGCTTTTAGCCTTAGAAATAAAACTAATTACAAGCACTGCTAAACCTATTAATCCGGCAAGCATACCAAATATTCTATGTAGTCCACGCGGTCCACTGCCAATGTTATTTTTTAGTATTGCTCCAATTATGATTGTAATAAGAAGTGCAATTATTTGAGCGATATTTAGTTTTTTCAATTATTATCTCCAATTTAACTTAGTTCAGTTCTAACTATATGCTTACTTTGGTACAATACAAGTAATGGATAAGCAAAAATCAATATTCAATAAAAATTTTTACTGGGGTGCAAGTACTGCAAGTCATCAGGTAGAAGGTAATACTCATAATCAATGGACCGAGTGGGAATTGTCGGTTGCAACCCAACAAGCAAAAAAATCTAAAAACACCTTAAAAGATTTACCTATTTGGGATCAAATTAAGTCAGAAGCCCAAGATCCAAAAAACTATATTTCTGGTAAAGGTGTAGATCATTACAATCAATACGAACTAGATATTTCTATATTAAAAAAACTAAATCTAAATTCGTTTAGATTTGGATTAGAATGGTCAAGGGTCGAACCAGAAGAGGGTGTTTGGGATAAAGCAGAGTGGGATCATTATAAAAAATACATTCAGAATCTTCTAGATAACAATATTGAACCCTTTTTAAATATTTGGCATTGGACTTTGCCAGTATGGTTTGCTAATAAAGGTGGTTTTTCTAATCGTAAAAATATTACTTACGTTAATAGATTTGTTAGTAAAGTCTGTGAAGAACTTCAGATAGATAAATTAAAGTATGTAATAACATTAAACGAACCAAACGTTTATGCCAGTTTTGGCTACTTAACTGGTGAATGGCCCCCGCAGATAAAAAACCCTTTTATTGCAGCCGTTACCTACATTAACTTAGTTAAGATTCATAAAAATATGTACCGTATATTAAAAAAAGCTAATCCTAAATTACAGATTGGTGTAGCTGCACAACTAGCTAATATTCAAGCAAAAAGACCACACAATTTTATTGATCAATCCGTAACTAAAATAATGCGATATGGATGGAACTGGTGGTTTTTGAACCGAATTAATAAATATCAAGACTTTGTAGGATTCAATTATTATTTTACGGATTATTATAAAGGACTAAAAAGTAGTAATCCTTCGGTCCCTAAAAATGACCTTGGTTGGTATATGGAACCAGAGGGTATTTATCCCTTGTTATTAAAAGTATGGCGACACTATAAAAAGCCAATTATTATTACCGAAAACGGTGTTGCCGACATTAATGACGAACATCGCAGGTGGTGGCTAGAACAAACTATGGTCGCAATGAAGCGTGCAATTAGTGAAGGTGTTGATTTGCGCGGATATATGCACTGGAGCTTATTGGATAACTTTGAATGGGCGTATGGCTGGTGGCCAAAATTTGGACTTGTAGCAGTAGACAGAAAAAACAATATGAAAAGATCCGTTAGGTCTAGCGCGTTATGGTGGTCCGAATGGCTACAGAACAATAAATAGCGTTGTAAATTTTCTTTAGACTAGTACGCTCTGTAAGAAGTACACTAAAACTATATGGCTAATAAGCAAGTCCCAAATAAGCTAAAAAAGATTGTTGTTATTGGTGGTGGAACTGGAAGTTTTACTTTACTGAGTGGTCTTAAAAAGCACAGCGTAGACTTAACGGCGCTGGTTTCTATGGCAGATGACGGCGGATCTACAGGAATCTTACGAGACGAGTATGGTGTTTTGCCTCCAGGAGACATACGTCAGTGCTTGGTTGCTTTAAGCGACAGTCAAAGTTTACGCAATTTATTTAGTTACAGATTTTCTGACGGAACATTTTCTGGTCATAGTTTTGGTAATGTATTTTTAAGCACAGCAGAAAAAATGACAGGCAGCTTCGAAAACGCCGTAGAACTTGCAGCAGAAGTTCTGGCTATTACTGGCAGGGTATTACCTATAACTACGACCGATTCAAGATTGGTTAATACGTTTAGTGACGGAAGCGTTGTAGTGGGCGAATTTAAAATTGCTCATTCAAAAATGAAATCTAAACCAATATTAAGTTTAATGCCGCAGTCGCAAATAACTAAAAGTGCACAGCTAGCTATAAAAGAAGCCGACATCGTCGTTATAGCACCGGGTAGCCTTTACGGTACGCTTGCGCCTGCATTATTAGTAAACGGGGTAGGAAAAGCTCTTGCCGGCACCAAGGCTAAAATAGTCTACGTATGTAATATGGTTACTAAACCTAATCAAACAGACGGCTTCAAAGTCCATGACTATGTTTCCGAAATAGAACGATTCATTGGTGCAAATTGCATCGATATAGTCGTTTATAACACCGACGAACCACCACCTTCTTTATTAAAAAAATACACTCATGAAGGTGAATATATTGTAGACTTTGATTTAAAAAAAATGCATAGTGCGCACTATAAAGCTATTGGAGCACCGTTAATTGACGCAAAGCCAGTAGATAAATTAGATGGTGATAATATAGCGCACGCCAGAACATTAATTAGACACAACTCTGACATACTATCGGCACTATTGCTGTCTCTTTAAATATAAAAGTATAAAAATCTAACTGATTACTATTAAAGTAGTAGTGTTTATAAAGTAACTTTGTACGCTACATGTTGTGTATAAGCACAACTAAGTTAGAAAACTGTGGATAACTATGCTGATGTGGGTAATTATTGGTAAAAATATACTTGCAGTGGGTTACTGTGGGTAGTATTGTAAGTTCAGTGGGAAAACGCGGAACACCGCGCAAAAAACAAAAACCACTTGGCAGAATTAAAAAAATATGGCCCAAATAGATTACTTTGAAAGGAAGCTCGACGATAAGCGGCGGTTAACCATACCGACTGAACTTAGAGACGAATTTGCTAGCGGAGTAGTTATTACAAGAGGCTTTAAGAATTATCTGCACCTGTACCCATTATCAATTTGGAACGTAAGCGTAGAGCCGCAGCTATCGGGAAATATTCTCGACGAAAACATAGCAGATCTCAACGTACAATTCCGAATGGGCAAGGTCGAAACAGTTCTTGACGAAAAACAAGGACGGTTTACAATCGACCAGCACCTGCTTGACCACGCCAAAATTAAGCGTGACATTCAAGCAGTGAGGGTAGGGCGCTACTGGCGACTCATGGCCAAGATGAGTTAGGGTAGACGTTCAATATAGGTCATTAAAAATTCGGGCTACTTAGCAAAAAAATAACCAAAAAGAATTAATCACGATTCGAGGTTAGCTAATTGGCAGTCAACAAGTGGATATTAGGCACCACTATAATAACCTACGCACATTTCATAAAACACCTCCCAAAACTCCACCTCACATAAGTCTCTCAAAGTAAAAGAAAATAGTTATCTTATGGTTTATAAAATCATTGATACATAACTAAAAATTCTTATTACTTTAAACAAAAACAAAAACACCAAAAAAACAAAAAAGTTGACTGCTGATTAGGTGATCTTGCAAAAACAAAAATAAAAAGTTGTAAACAAGTAAAATGCAAACAAAAAAACCAAAACAAATAGAACCGCATATCCCTGTACTTTTAAACGAAGTGCTGGCCACGCTAAAACCACAAAACGGCGATACGTATCTTGACCTAACGGCAGGATATGGTGGTCATGCAAGTGAAATATTGGCAAAAACCAATACTTTTACTGATTCTGTATTAGTAGACAGAGATATAAATGCAATAGCTCACTTAAAAGATAAGTTTGTAAGCAAAGATGTAAAGATTGTTAAAAATGATTTTTATAATGCTGCTTTAAACCTAATAAGTGAAGGAAAAAAATTCAATTTGATTTTGGCAGATTTGGGCGTATCATCACCGCACCTTGACAGAGCGAATCGTGGGTTTTCTATTGCTATGGATGGCCTATTAGACATGCGAATGGATCAAAGCCAGTCGTTGTCGGCAGACACTATAGTTAATAGCTATGATGTTAAAGCTATTGCAAAAATTTTAAAAGAATATGGTGAAGAGCCAAAAGCTTATAAGATCGCGCAATTAATAGTAGATAACAGACCAATAAAAACAACTCACGAACTAGCTAATATAGTAGCCCGAGCTTGGCCGGGGCACAGTAGAGTGCATCCAGCAACAAGAACGTTTCAAGCGCTTCGAATTGCTGTTAACGACGAACTTCATTTACTTGAGATGTCGTTATCACTATGGGTTCAGCTGCTTGCTCCGGAAGGGCGCTTGAGCGTCATATCATTCCACAGCCTTGAAGATAGAATTGTTAAAAGATTCTTCAAGGATAATTCCGACAGCTATGACGCTGACTTAGTCAGCATTACACATAAACCCGTAATGGCTGGCCCAATTGAATTAGTTATTAATCCGCGTGCACGTAGTGCTAAATTACGAGCCGTAGCGAAAATAAAAAATAAAGGATAAAACACAAAAATAATACAAAAATTTATAACTTATGCAAGACATAGATCTTATATTCGCACAATTTAAACTGAGTATTAAACGTGCAAAAAATCCACAAAAACAAAGATCGGAGTAGGGTATGCCTATACAGGTAAAAAGCTCTTCTCGTGCCTACAAAGTTGTCGTTAAAGTAATGTAGTTTTAGGTCTACATAACTAATGTATATATGTAGTTTTAGGTCTACGTATATATAGTAAAGACAATTATAAAATGCTTCTAATCTAGTGTGCATAATTGCCGCATGCTAGATTAGAAGCGGCCAAGTAAAAATAATTAAAGCAAAAACAAAAATAACATGACATATTCATCATCTTTAAGCATAGGTAGACAACGTTTTTCTAGACGCAATCAAAATTCGGTCTCGTTTAAAAAAGAATCACTGCGTTTAGGTCCTGTTAGCAATTCGGTAGTATTGATAATATTAGCATGTCTTTTAGGCCTTGTGTATCTAACTCAGGTTACTAAAACTAATGCATATAGTTATCAAATACGAAGTTTACAAACAGAACAAAAGTCGTTAAAAGACGAGCGTGACGAATTAGAAGTAGCTTCTGCAAGACTGCAGGCACTTGATACGATTAAAAATAACGCACAAAGTCAAGCTCTAGTATCTGTAGCTCCAGCATCCACAATTCAAAACTAGATATTTTAACTTTATTTAAGTGAATTTTAATGATCACAAGACCACATCAAAACATCAAAAAACCAAAGAAACCAATGTCTTTTGTACGTATATCTTTTTGGCACGGTTCTTTAATTTTAATATTCACAATATTTATTTCTAGATTATTTTATTTACAAGTTATTAAACACGATTTTTACCAAAAAGTTGCTCTTAGTGGTCAATTAAAACAGTATGATATACCAGCTGAGCGGGGAATAATACGTGCACACGATGGCTCAAATATTGTCCCAATAGTTTTAAACGAAAAAAGATTTAACGTCATAGCCGACCCTAAACTAATTAAAGATACACAAAAAACAGCCGATATATTAGCGCCAGCTATAGATAAAAAAATCGAAGATGTAAAAGAACAGTTATCTCATAACACCAGATACGAAATTCTTGCTAAAAAGTTAACAAAAGATCAAATAGAAAAAGTAAATAATTTGGATCTAATTGGTGTTTTTGCAGATGAAATCCCTGTTAGAACTTACCCGCAAGGTACTTTGGCTTCTCAGTTGTTGGGATTTGTCGATGATTCATTAGTAGGAAAATATGGCATAGAACAATATCTTAATAAAACTTTAAGTGGTACTCCAGGGCGCTTAAAAGCTATTACTGACCAAAAGGGAGTTCCGCTACTAGCCGTTGGAGATAATATATCAATAGATCCAATAGAAGGTGAAGACGTCGTTTTGACTGTAGATATAGGAATGCAAAGACAACTAGAAGATATATTAAAATCCGGATTAGAATATGCAAAAAGTGAATCAGGAAGTGCTTTAATTATGGAAGTAAATAGTGGGGCGGTGAAGGCTATGGCAAATTATCCTACTTACGACCCAACTGATTTTTCTAAGGTAGAAGATTCGAGAGTTTTTACTAACGCTGCCGTAAGTTCACCGTTAGAAGTAGGTTCGGTAATGAAGCCACTAACTACTGCTGCTGCGCTACAGCTTGGTGTAGTAAATAAAAACACTACCTATTATGATCCAAGCAGGTTTAAGGTAGATGACGTAACAATTACAAATATCGAAGAAGATGGCGGTGCAGGTACAAGAAGCATTGCGGATATTTTGCAACTTTCATTAAACACAGGTGCTACATGGTTACTAATGCAAATGGGTGGCGGCACCATTAACGAACAAGCCAGGGTATCTTGGCATAACTTTATGGTAAACAAATACGGCTTTGGTTCGCTAACAGGTATTCAGCAAGGTTACGAAACGGGCGGCACAATACCAGACCCTAATGTTGGGTTTGGGCTTAACATACAATTTGCAAATACCGCTTTTGGGCAGGGAATGACAGCTACGCCACTACAAATGGGCGCAGCACTTGCCAGCGTTATAAACGGAGGAACATACTATAAGCCTAGCCTTGTTGACAAAACTATATCTAAAGACGGAAAAGTAAATATAGTAGCCCCACAAATTGTAAGATCAAATGTAGTCAGCAAAAGTGTATCCCAAGAAATGCAGGAACTAATGCAATACGTTGTTTCTAAAAATAATTTATCTGCCGTAAGGTCAGGTTATTCGGTAGGCGGAAAAACAGGTACAGCCGAAATTCCTAAAAAAGAAGGCGGATATTATAATGACAGGTTTAACGGAACATACATAGGTTTTGTGGGTGGAAAAACGCCAGAATATGTAATAGTTGTAAGGGTAAACGAGCCAAAGATTGCCGGTTACGCGGGTGCCCAAGCGGCAGCGCCAATATTTTCTAAACTATCAAATATGCTTATAGATAATTTTAATATATCACCGATGTAAAAAAGATAAATAATATAAATAAAATGGTATAATTACACGTAGGATATAAAAACAAATGACAAACTTAAACATCGCAATAAACGTATCAGACTTAATAGAGCCTTTTACAT
>CALRCT010000015.1 GCA_943354655.1 uncultured Candidatus Saccharimonas sp.
AAGTTGGGAGTAGAGCTTGATTTGTTTGTATTTAGCGATATGGTTGGATCAGGTTTACCGTTATTTACGCCACGTGGAACAGTTTTGCGTGAAGAATTAACCAAATATTCTAACCAACTGCGCGAAAGTAGGGGTTTTCAAAAGGTTTGGGTGCCTCATATGACCAAAACTGACTTGTACAAGGCAAGTGGGCATTGGGCAAAATTTGGCGATGAATTGTTTTTGGTAAAAAGCCAAGAAACTAGTGATGAGCTGGTGCTTAAACCGATGAACTGCCCTCACCATACACGTATATTTGCCAGCAAACAACGTAGTTACCGGGACATGCCGATTCGATACCTAGAAACAACAACTGTTTACCGTGACGAAAAATCAGGTGAACTAGGGGGGCTTAACAGGGTAAGATCTATTACCCAGGACGATAGTCACGTGTTTTGTAGACCAGACCAAATAGAGACCGAGATTGATGGATTGTTGGCGTCGGCACATGAGCTTTATTCTGCAGTAGGCATGAAACTGCGTGTGCGACTTAGTTACCGCGACGAATCTGACGCGTATTTGGGTGACAAAAAACTTTGGGAACAGGCTCAAAAACAACTAAAGGCGGCAGTTATTAGCAATAAGTTAGATTACTTCGAAGAAGAGGGCGAAGCAGCTTTTTATGGTCCAAAAATTGACTTTATGGCTACTGATGCCATCGGCCGTGAACACCAACTGGCAACAGTACAACTGGACTTTGTACAGCCAGAACGCTTTGAACTTGAATACATAGACCAGGGCGGCAAGCCAGCGCAACCCGTAATGATTCACTGTGCGCTTTTGGGCAGCATCGAGAGGTTTTTGAGTGTGTATATAGAACACACAGCTGGTAGTTTTCCTGTTTGGGTTGCCCCTGAACAAGTAAGAATTAGCAGTGTAAACCAAGAAGATTCGACACTAGAATTTGTTAAAAAACTCGAAGACGAAGCAATTAAAAACGGGTTACGAGTAGTAGTAGACAACGAAAACGAATCGGTTGGTAAAAAAATTCGCAACGCCGAAAAAGCCAGAGTCCCATACATGTTAGTAGTAGGTGTTAAAGAGATAGAAACTGGTGAAGTAACACCACGTGTACGTAATGATTTACAGGTACAAGAACCGTCAAGCATGCAGTATCAAAATTTCTTTAAATCTGTTGCTAATGAAGCAAAAAGCAGGGTATCTAAAAGCAGCCTGTAATGACTAAAACAAGCAGTAATAACCCAGCCGGTGGCAAGTTTGCCGAGCGAGTTTATGCACTAGTGGCACAGATACCAAAGGGTAGGGTTATGACCTATGGCCAAATAGCGGCAATGTGCGGCAGCGCCCAAGCTAGTCGTATTGTTGGTGGCATTGCACATTTTGGTCCACCAGATTTGCCTTGGCAACGGGTAGTAAATAAAAAGGGAGGCTTGGCGGCGGGTTATTATGGTGGCCGCGAAGGGCACAAAAAAGACCTAGAAGCCGAAGGCGTAGCTGTGTCGGGCGACAAGGGTAACTATTATGTAGAAGTTAGTAAGTTACTATGGATTCCAGAATAAGATGGATCAACTAAAAACTATAAACTATAAACTAAAAACTCTTTTTATTGTTGGTCCAACTGCCAGCGGCAAAAGTGCGCTAGCTATAGAAGTAGCAAAGTCTATTAACGGCGAGATTATTTGCGCCGATTCGCGCACTGTTTATACGGGGCTAGATGTTTCGACTGCAAAACCAACCGCCACGGACAGGGCAGAAGTACCACATTGGGGGCTAGATTTAGTTAAGCCTGACCAAAGTTACAGTGCTGCGGATTTTAAGGAATATGCCCAAAGTTGCATTGCCGACATACAAAAAAGAGGTAAAATACCGATTATTGTTGGCGGTACTGGTTTGTATATTGATGGTTTGTTTTATGATTTTAAGTTTGGTCCTGCCAAAGACACTGCGCAGCGTAAAAAACTCGAAGAACTTAGTATCGAACAACTTCTTGCGATTATAAGCGACAAAAAACTAGAAACCCCCGAAAACTCTAAAAACAAGCGATACTTAATAAGAGCTATCGAACAGGGCGGTGTTAACAAACAAAAAAACGCGCCTATTAAAGATGCTTTAATCATTGGACTAGCTCCAGACCGCAAGATATTAACCAAACGAATCGCGGACAGGGCATACAAAATGTTAGAAGACGGTGCTTTAAAAGAAGCTGAATGGCTTTTTAACACTTACGGCCAAGAAGCACCGGCTGCAAGTTCTCCATTTTTTAAATCCTACAAGCCGTACTTTTTTGAAGCTAAAAGTATCGAAGAATGTACAGGGCAAGACATTATAAAAAATCGTCAATTAGCCAAGCGGCAATTAACTTGGTTTAAACGAAATTCTAATACAAAATGGTTTGAAGATACTAAAGATGCACACAATTTTGTTATATCTCAATTCTAACAATTACTAATTGCGCTCTTCTTTGGTACAATAGATGTACGAAGGGAATAAAATGATAGAACAATTGTTCGGAAGTAAAACGCGAGTCAAACTGTTGTATCTGTTTTATGGCAATCCAAATCGATCTTTTTTTGTACGAGAAATCACACGTAAGGTAGACGAACAAATTAACTCAGTAAGACGCGAACTAGCAAATTTATTGAGTATTGGAATTATTACGTCCGATACGTCAAACAATAAATTGTATTACGAAGTAAACCAAAAATACGAATTTTACTCACCATTGTCCAATATGTTTGGTAGCGCACCAACAACCGGTGAATCTAGCGAAGATACTATGGGCGCAACATTAGAATCTGCTAGCCAAAAATACTGGACAGGGGCAGGCAACCTGGAACTAATTGTATATACAGGAGTCTTTACCCGCGACGAATCTGCAGGAGTTGATATTTTGCTAGTTGGTCAGGCAAATAAAATTGCCGTGGCAAAGTTAGTAGAAGGCCTAGAAAAACAAGAAGGCAAAGAGCTTAGATATACAATTATGGCTACAGATACAGCCGAATATCGAAGTCAAATAAAAGATCGTTTTTGGTCGGATCTTGAAAAGTCCAAGAAGCAAGTAATATTAGACAAACGTGCATTTTTTGGTAAAAGCGCAAAAACAACAAAGGAGAAATAAATGGAAATTGAATATTTTGGTGCAAACTGTATTAAGTTAACTAGCAAAAAAGCGTCTGTAGTAATAGACGACAACTTAGCTCATATTGGTGGCAAAAGCATAACTCGTGACAATGATGTAGTTGTAAGTACACAAGATGTATTAGCTGTAACCGAAAGCAAAGAACTTAAAATTACAGCAGCAGGTGAATTTGAAGTTATGGGTATGTCGGTAAAGGGAGTTCAGGCGCGTGCTCATACTGATCAACCTGGTGAACGAACAGCAACAATGTACAAATTTATGGCAGACGACACTCATGTATTGGTTGTTGGACACGTTTACCCAGAACTAGACGACACCCAGCTAGAAGCTATTGGACGTGTAGACGTTATGGTTGTACCTGTTGGTGGCAATGGTTTTACGTTAGATCCACTTGGTGCACTTAAACTTATTCGAAAAATAGAACCATCTGTAGTTGTTCCAACTCAATATGATGTTGATGGCCTAAAGTACGAAGTACCAGCACTTAGCTTAGAAGAAGCAATGCAAAGTCTTGCTATGCAGCCAAAAGAAACAGTCCAAAAACTTAAGACCAAGGGTCTAGAAACCGACGGCCAAACAAGTCTTATTGTTGTTCAGAGCTGGAAGTAGAGTTTTAAACTTTTAATAGCCAATGATTATGGTCGCCAAGGCGACCACGCTTTTCATACTTTGCGTTGGCAAAGTATGGCAAAATTATCTTAGTCGCCAGTCTGGCGACCACCTTTTACTACACCTTTTAAGCGCAAAAGGTGTAACCAAAGCTAGCCATACAAAAACTACGAAGCCGCAGGGTCTGGGACTTCAGAGTCTTTCCTGTATCCCAGTGGTTTTGCCACACTTTTACCGCTAAAAGTGTGAAAGGGCGGTCGCCACAGGCGACCATGATAATTAGAAGTTATTAAAAAAAGCGGCTTTCGCCGCTTTTTGTTTTTGCTACTAGTTATTAAACTAACAAGCCCTTTTTCTTAAGAGTACGAATAGCGTGAGTACTGATTTTTACAGTAATTTTTCGGCCGTCGACCATTAGGGTTTTCTTTTGTAGGTTTGGCTTCCAAACTTTGTTAGTACGGCGCAAAGAAAAGCTTACGTTGTGGCCGTATTGCTTTCCTTTACCAGTTAATTCGCATTTCATCATAATGATTATTCCTAAATTATTAAAAGATTTAGTCTTAATTATACATTTTTACACCTTAAGAGTCAACTAAGGTTAGGGTATAGGCTTTAGGCTCTAGGGTTTAGTAGCTAATATCGCCTAGAGCCTACGCCCTAAAGCCTGTACAATAGAGGGTATGTTCAGTAACTTAAGCGTAGTAAACATATCTGTTATATTGTTTACGATTTTTATATCTACAGCACTTCACGAAATGATGCATGCCTACGTTGCGCTTAAACTGGGTGATGATTTGGCTTATTCACGCGGTCGTATCACTCTTAACCCAATGAGCCATATAGACCCCATCCTGACAGTCGCATTGCCCCTTGTGATGCTTTTAATGGGATTAGCGCCAATACTTGCAGCTAAACCAGTACCGATTAACGTAAGCCGTGTACGTGGCCACGAAATGGGTATGGCACTTATAGGTATTGCTGGTCCGTTAACCAACCTAGCAATAGCAATAATTGCCGGGACAGTGCTTAGATTTGTTCAGTTTGATGGATTTATATTCGATTTTTTGGCGACCTTATTTACTATAAATATTAGTTTGTTCGTTTTTAATATGATACCGTTTCCACCACTTGATGGATCTAGAGTGCTGTATGCATTTGCGCCAGAACCAGTGCAAAGAGTAATGGAACAAATAGAAGGTTTTGGTGTGTTTGGTGTAATATTGCTTGTGACGTTTTTGTCACCGGTTATTGGCCCGGTTCTTGATTCTGTCAGAGCATCGTTAGCTCATCTGATTATTGGCTAGACGAACCAGTGTTCAAGATAATATAATTATAATGTCAGTACGTTTCGGCATAATGATTTTCTCGATACGAAAATCAAGGGACCTACTCATATCAAGATCTTGGTCTTGAAACAGCGGGTCCCACCTTGCGTAAATGCGGGTGAATCTAGCCGTGACCTCTGCTGACTCCAATTTAGTGTATTATTAGTGTGATGGACCAAAAACCAAAACAATTAAAATTTCAGCATCAACCAGCAACCGATATTTTAAACGGTACCAAAACGACAACTTTTAGGTTTTTTGACGACAAAAATATAAGGGTAGGCGACTCTTTTCAGGTGGTAGACAAAGTAGAACAAGACAACCCCGCTAGCTGGGAAATAATTGGAATAGCTAGTGTAGTTCAGGTTGTCGAAAAAAAAGTACGCGATGTGTCTGGCGATGATTGGATTGGACACAAAACTTACGTAGACACCAATACTTTTATAGAAGAGTATAACCAGTACTATAAACAGACTATTGATCAAGAAACACCCCTAAAAATTATTCATTTTAGTTTTACTAAGTACGGCAAGTCTACAGCTTTTTTGAACAATAAGGTAAAGCGCCCATTGCCGGCTGAAGTAAAATTATTCACAGATGGCGGGTCGCGCGGTAACCCAGGACCATCGGCTGGCGGTTTTGTAGTTAAAGACATGAACGACGTAGTGCTGCGCGAAAGCAGTAAGTACCTGGGTATTACAACTAATAATCAAGCCGAATATCATAGCCTAAAGGGCGGCATAGAGCTTTGTCTTAAAGAACAGGTAAGAACGGTTCATATACATATGGATAGTTTGTTGGTAGTTAATCAGATTAAAGGTATTTTTAAGGTTAAAAACCGCGAACTTTGGTCATTGCATGATTCTGTAGTTAAGTTACTTTCTAATTTTGGATCTATTACTATTACGCATATCCCCCGAGAGTTAAACCGTTTAGCTGATGCAGAAGTAAATAAAGCATTGGATGCCTTAAAAGAGCAAAATAGGCTATAATGTAATAGTCTGCCACGTGGCTAACCGCTGGTTCCGCAAGGGACGAGAGGAAAGTCCGGGCGGCATAGGGCAAGTCAGTTGCTAACGGCAACCAAGAGTAATCTTAGGGAAAGTGCCACAGAAACGACACAGCCGAAGCCCCAAAAGGGCTGGCTATGGTGAAAAGAGTGGGGTAAGAGCCCACAGGTTCTGCAGGTGACTGCGGAGCGAGGTAAACCCTGACTGCTGCAAGGAGATACATCAACAATAGGTGCCCGCCGTTGGTGTATCATAAGAACCGCTTGATCCGCCGAGCAATCGGCGGGCTAGATAGATGGTTAGCCGTCTGCAATAAAATGCAGATGACAGAACCCGGCTTACAGCGTGACAGACACTAGGGTTAACATATACCAATTTGCTGGCTAGAATCATAAGGTCTAGCACTCATAATCCATTTTTTGTTTATTATCGTACTTACAAGTACAACAATAAGCCAAGAAAAAAGATCATGAATCAGCTAGCTACTTAAGATTCGCTTTCAGCAAATCGGCATATGTTAACCCAATAAAAAACTCCCTAGCCAAACAGGGAGTTTTTTATTTGATAAAGTTATTTATCTATTTTTTTGTAGCAGCTTTTAGAACTGCTTCAAAGGCATGTGGTTCGTTAACAGCTAGTTCGGCTAAAACCTTGCGGTCTAATCCAATTTTTGCGTCTTTTAGAGCTTTAATAAAAACACTATAAGTTGTGCCGTGCAAACGAGCAGCAGCATTAATACGGGTGTTCCATAGTTGTCTGAATGATCGCTTGCGTTCGCGACGGTCGCGATGTGCGTTTTCTAGGGCCTTTACTAAAGCTTGGCGTCCACGCTTAATGCTGACGCGGTTACTGTGTGTAAATCCTTTGGTACCACGGCGGATTTTATTGTGCCGTGCGCGGCTGGTAACGCCTCGTTTTACTCTCATAATCTATTCTCCTGTTATTCTTGTTTAGTTTTAGGTTATTTAGAACCTAGTTTAAGTTTCATGTTCTTTGCTGATTTACCGATTAGGGTATGTAGTCCTGCAAAAGTTCGTTTGCGGCTAGCGCTTTTGTGCTCTAGCAAGTGGTTGCCCGATGCTTTTCGCATCATAACTTTACCATTTTTGGTAATTCGCACTCGATCTTTTGTTCCACTATGAGTTTTTAGTTTTGGCATCTGGTTTCTCCTTCGTTACTGTTTTGGCTGGATGAGTGCTTCTTATCACGAATCCTAATTGTTTGCCTGCAAATTGTGGTTGTTGGTCGACTGCAATTGATTCACCAAAACTTTCGATGATGCGGTCAGCCAGTTTAAATCCTATTTCTTTGTGAGCAAGTTCTCGTCCACGGTATACGACCATGATTTTTACCTTGTGGCCATCTTCCAAAAATTCTGTGATTTTTCGGCATTTGACTCCAAGATCGTTATCGCTGATCTTTAGCCCAAAACGCATTTGTTTAACATCGACGACTTTTGCACTGCGTTTACTTTTTTGCAGCTGCTTGGTCTTTTGGTAATTATATTTACCCCAGTTAATTATCTTTGCTACTGGCGGACTTGCGTCTGGTGATATCTCTACAAGGTCAAGGCCTGCAGCTCTTGCTGCCTCTAAGGCTTCTTGTCTTGAAAGCACACCAAGTTGCTGGCCGTCTTCGCCGATAATGCGTAATTGACTTGCGCGGATTGACTCGTTGATACGAGTGAACTTGTTAATAGTCTTCTTTGCTCCTACGTATTGAACAGGTTAGTTTTTATTCATATACTATTTTAACAGATATAAAGTCTTAAATCAAGCGCATT